>JAOZHM010000170.1 GCA_026014845.1 Candidatus Bathyarchaeota archaeon | reverse complement strand
CGCTATATAGCGGGTTTTGGATCGCATTTTCATCAAGAGTTTTACCCATCCCGACATGATATTGGGAAGCTCCAAAAAACGAAGAGTGTGTCCAGTTGGGGCGGTGTCAAGAATATACAAATCGAATTCTCTCCTTTTCATAAGGTTCTGAAGTTTCCTTTGTGCCATGAGTTCGTCCATTCCTGGCAGTGACAGGTCGAGGAACGAGGATATGTCCTCAGTGTCAAGGATTGTGGCGTCAGAGGCGATTTGGACAAGTGTTTCTTTGTTTTCTTCTCTCCATTCTTTCAAAAGCATTTCTGCGTCAATTTCCATGGCGTACAGGTTGTCTACGCCCTCTATTGATGTGGCTTGCTCAGTTGTCTCCTGACGAAAACTGTCAGACAATGCTATTTCTTGGTCGAAGCTATCCGTCAATGAGTGTTGTGGATCAGTGGACAGAACCAGAGTCTTCTTGCCATGTTCTGCCATGTAAATTCCAGTTGCAGCAGAACACGTCGTTTTTCCACATCCGCCCTTTCCACCAAACAGCACAAGATATTTTCCTGGAAGCTCCAGCCTTGAGGTTTCCCCGATTCCAGGCAAGGAGTTCTTTAAAGTTTTCACTGTCATGCTCGTAAGATTCTGCTCATTTTTTCCTTCAAACATGATCTTGGCGAAATCGTCTAAGGATTCTATTCCCACAATTTGTTGCGGAAACAGTGGCATCACACTGATGTTGCAGTTTGGAAACTTTTCATGGATTTCCTTGATTCTCTTCATTTGCAATTGTCTTCTCGAAGCGCAGTAACTGCACTCAACATCAGGTGGAACAACGAAGTTGACAACGATGTCATTGCAGGGTATTTTCGAAGCCTTGAAGCCTTCGATCATTTTTTCGGTTATTGAAATCCCCATGGCTTCTGGGATTGTCACAGCCACAAACATGGCTTGCGTGGGGTTCAGAATACTTTCCCTTAACCTCTTTATGTCTAGTTTTTGCTCCAGCAAAATCAGGCGAGACTCGTCTAGGTGCATTACTTTCCTATACTTGTTGTGAATTCTGAGTCCAGCGTCTACCCATTCGTCAAATATATCTGGGAGCTCTATTAGCCGAAGTGTGTGTGCACCTGCAGCTGTGTCGATGACAATTAAATCGTACTTGCTGTCCTTTATGATGCCTGAGAGTTTCGACAAAGCCGTGAGTTCATCTAGTCCCGGCGGAGTAAGCTCCATCATGTCGGTGATGATTTCTCTATCGAACGGCATGTCCATCCCTCTGCCGAAGAATTGGCGTAAAGCTTTCTCAGTCACTTTCCTATACCGATCTTTCAGTTCTTCATAGACTTTCTCGGCGCTTATCTCTAGGCCCCAAAGGTTGCCTTCTTCATCTATTTGAGTGAGTTTATTCCCTATCGTTAGGTTAAAGCTATCAGACAAAGAGTGTGCAGGATCTGTGGAAAAAACCAGCGTTTTCTTGCCATGTTTAGCCATGTATAACCCTATTGCTGCAGAGACCGTGGTTTTTCCAACCCCGCCTTTCCCTCCACAAAATATGAAAAGTACATCTCTTTCGGCAAAATTTGAGAATGGCATGTCTGCTCTGTTCCTAGCCGGATCTTCCTGCCCGTGTGCGCCCGTTCTTCCTGTTGTTGTTATCTAATAGGTCTATCCTCTGATTCATGTTCGTTCCGGTTACTCGATTGTTAATTTTTCGTTGATGGTTTAGTTTTCCATTTCTTTTCCCATATTCTTCCTCTGTTATTTCACCTAGCTCATAGAGCAACCTGTTTTCCTTTATTTGATTTCTAGTTGTTTCTTGGTTTGTCTGATAAGTTGCTTGCGTAACATAATCCTCAAGCGTTTCCATGACCCAAAGCATGTCCAGAGGTGGGAAGGAGCCACCGAGCACTCGGAAGATGCCCGTCGGGTCCATGCGCAGGAAAGCGTCGTCTACAACATACGGTATTTATCTTGCCCCCCTTCCCTTATCCTTAGCAATCGTCAAGCCCTCTGTCCCGATCTTTATATACACAAAACTGTAGGGCGCCCACGGTCCACTGTATAACATCTTGAACATTGAGTATTTATCCTGCAGTCTCGTTACCTCGTTCGAAAATTCGTCCATGCCATCTTTTTCGACCAGAAATGATGAGTTCAAAAATAATCTGTCGCTGAACAAGTCGCCTTCTCTGACCTCACTTGCCTTGTTCTTCAGCGATTCCAAGATGTCGAAAACAGATTCTTTTCCTTTTTCCCTGTCAAAATACACTATGTCTTTGTCTAGAACAGCTTTCACTCCTAATTCAACCTTGTTATCCACCAACTTCAAACATTCCCTTACTGGATTGTAAGCCTTTGACATTAGTTGCCTTAGGATTCTTTCGTTCTTTATTGTCGTGCCGAATTCCACGGGTACAACTGTATGCGCCTCCATTATTTGTCTAACGACTTCCTCGTGCATCCTTGTGTTGTCCTCG
>JAOZHM010000169.1 GCA_026014845.1 Candidatus Bathyarchaeota archaeon | reverse complement strand
TAGTAATAGAGTTAAAAGTCCCTTATTAAAACAATTAGGCTGAAAACTTATAGATATTTAAGAATGGTGAATGTGACCTTTTAGATGAAACTGTATTATAGCGTTCACAGAGAGAGCGCTTTACGTCGCCATATCTTCCCAAAAAGACAGCTTTTATATGATCCAGTGCTAACTTTGATAGGATAACAATGCAGAAAAGAAGGCTTGGAAGAACAGGCTTGCATGTTTCGGCTGTTGGGTTTGGAGGCATACCCATCATAGCTCTGTCCAGGAGCCAAGCTGAAATTGTTGTAAGTTATGCCTATGAAAGGGGTATCAACTACTTTGACACTGCCAGAGGTTATGGAGATAGTGAAGAGAAGATAGGAGCAGCATTGAAAGATGTAAGAGATCATGTAATTCTGGCAACTAAGACCCATCAGAGAACTAAAGAGGCTGCTGCTAGGGCTGGTCTGAAGCAGAGTCTCAGGAACTTGCAGACAGATCGAATAGACATTGTTCAGCTTCATGGCATTGATAGTGAAGAGCTTCTTAAGAAAACTATGGGTTCTGAAGGTTCGTTGAAGGCGCTTGAGGAAGCCAAGGCTCAAGGAAAAATTGATTATATTGGAATTAGTGGTCACAACCCTTATGTTCTGTCAAAAGCCATAAGGACAGGAAAGTTTGATACTGTTCTAGTGCCTTTGAACGTTATGGATAGAAGAGCCACTGAGGAATTGATTCCTTTGGCCAAAGAATTGGATGTGGGCGTTGTTATCATGAAGGCGTTAGGAGGATGCGGGGCTCCGCTCACGTATCCGCAGTGGGGCGTCCGGTTGTTGGGCAAACCTGAGGAGGACTGGCCTGATCGGTCAGAGTTCGTTGCTCATTTTGGGAGAGATGGGATGGAGAGAGCGGAGCGTGCTCTAAGGTTTGTGTTGGCTCATGAGGTGGATACGGTTGCGGCAGGAATACGTTCTACGGAACAAGTCGATTATCTTGTCAAAGTTGGGGGAGATTTCAGCGGTCTCACTGATGAAGAGAAGTCAGCTTATAGATTTGGGGAATTTCCATCTGAACCATTTTGTCGGGATTGTGGGCTGTGTGTTCCATGTCCGGATGGTGTTGAGATTCCAAGGATTCTGAAGTGGGATGTCTATTATGGATTCTATGACGTAAAGAGGTGGACTAGACAGCATTATCCGAAGCTCCGTTCAAGAGTGGACAGCTGCACGGAATGTGGTGAGTGTGAGAAAAAATGTCCCTATCATCTTCCAGTGATTAAGATGCTGAAAGAAGCTGAAAACAGACTAACCAACTAATAGCATGCGAGAGCTAGGGAAGTCAACAGGTTTCTATGAGATCAGAGTTTCTTCCACAAGTCATAAAAACTAACATAATGCTTATCGAAAACCTGGGATAGAGAATGAGAAAGGTGATTTGGGCAACTCCTCTCTACAAATTCCTAAGATATTGTAACGATAGCCCACTTGATAAGACGGTTCTGGACTGTGGGGCCGGTGGTGATGATCCTCCTCTTCAACTTTTCTATGAGTATGGATACAAGACGTTTGGAGTAGAAGTCTCTGAAAATCCCTTTAGGCAAGCAAGGAAATTCTGCAAAGAACATAGCATGGAACTCAACATACTGAAAGGAGACATGCGTTATCTCTCATTCAGAAGCGGATCTTTTAGCTTTGTCTATTCCTTTAATGCAATCTTCTTTATGACAAAGAAAGATATTGCGATTTCAATGAAGGAGATCGAGAGAGTACTAAAGCCCAGTGGGTTGTGCTTCGTGAATTTCGTATCAGTCGATGAACCTGACAAAGGACCATTCTGCAAACCTTTTCTCGGGAATCCAAGGTTCTCCCAACATGAAGATGATGAACCTGACAAGTACTTCAGTAATTTCGAGATAATCCACAAAGAGAAAAGAATCATAGACAAGAAGACACACGGTAAACGGTTAGTTCAAGCATATATTGATTATATTGTTCAGAAAAAATGAGATCGGTCGCGTAGTAGAGGGCTTTTGAGGAAAAAGGGGTTGCGGAGATATCTCCAAGTGCCTGCCGGAAATACCCTATGGTTTTACAACTTTTCAAAACAATTAGGCTAGGTGCATGTTTAAAAGGCGTTGTTCCGTTTTTCAGTTTGAGGAGGGGAGTTGCATGAAATCTGCAAAGAAGAATTTGCTTGAAGAAACGGAGAAGTTTCTGAGTAATCACGCTTACAGGATTGTCTATGTTCCACATGAAGTCATAGAAGACTACAACGCAACGTATAATGTCATATGTGAAGGTAAGCCAATTACGACCAATGCAGCAAAGCAACTTGATATTCCGCTTAATGAGATATGGATTTCTGAAAAGTGGAAGCCCTACGCGAAGTACATAATCTTCCATGAGCTTAGAGAGATATATTACCGGGCTAAGGGGTTTGAAAGAGATGATGCCCATGAGAAAGCTATAGAAGACCAGTTGACAC
>JAOZHM010000168.1 GCA_026014845.1 Candidatus Bathyarchaeota archaeon | reverse complement strand
TATGGCGAAGGGTTGTTTTAGTTTGGTTGCGATTTCGCGGGCTTGGCTTACGTTTGTTGCTAGTCCACCTTTGGGTGTTGGGATTCCGTATTTTGCGAGTATGGTTTTTGCTTCGTACTCGAAAAGCTTCATCGCAGCTTTCTCCTATTTTATTGGTTCTATAGCGACGTAGGATTTTGTGTCTTTTACGCCTTCGATGTAAGAAAGTTCACTTAGAATTTCGTCGAGTTTCGTTCTTTCAACCATTATGAGAGCGTCAACGTCACCTGCAATCCTAAATGCTCTTTGGATGGCAAGTTGCTTGATTTTTTTGTACACCTCGCCTCTTTTGCGAGGAGATACTTTGATGAATACGAATGCTGGGTTTGAGGATATTCCAAGAGCGTTCAATCCTTTTTCTGTTACGTCAATGAAGCCTCTGCCAGTTCTTATGTATCTTAGGTTTCTGAGTTTTCGTAGGTGAACGTTTAGTGCTTGTCTGCTTATGCCTATCTGTTTTGCCAGGTCGTTTTGTTTCATGTGCAGAGAGTATATGTTTGTTGCCTTGCCTTTTCCGTATAACATTTGGAGAAGCTGCATTGGACGTCTTGTAAGAGGTTCCAAGTTTGTTTCCTTCTTAACTGCCTTTTTGTTAAGTTTTAATTTTACAATAGTATGGGTTATTTAAACATTTAGAAAAGATAAACGCAATAAAAAACATGCAACTTTAACATCTGGATTTTTTTAGATAGAACTTGAAACCGTAACCTATTTATTTAACGATAAAAATCGTTATGAAGCCATAGAAAAAGTGAAAACTAGGAGTGAGGCGGTACAAATGTCTGAAAGCAATGCAGTATTGATCGGGAGAAAGCCAGTAATGAACTACGTACTGGCTTGCATAACCCTCTTCCACGGCGGAGCAAAAGAAATAAACGTTAAAGCAAGAGGAAGAGCAATCAGCCTAGCAGTCGATGTGGTTGAAGTTGTCAGACGCCGATTCCTACCAGACGTGAAAGTCAAGAAGATTGGAATCGGAACTGAGCAATTGGCACCCAGAGAAGAGGGTGGCTCGCCCACAAACGTCAGCACGATTGAAATAACACTGGCACAGTGAACGCTGATTATACATATACTCCCAAAGCTCCGCCGCCCCTCCTTTATTTGTGGAGGGTACTTTTCTAGGTGAAAACTGCACTATGTAACTTCTGTTTAAGAAGTGGGATGCTATGTCAAAGATGTTTGGCGAGAGTTAAGTCTGGAGAAATAAGCGAATTAGACCTAAAAATCGCCCGGTTACTTTTGTCCTTGGAGGAGAAATATCCTTCCCTTCAGAATGTTTATTTTCATAAGGCTGTGGATGTTGATAATACGTTGGCTGTAGTTGTTGGGCGGGGTGATGTTCCTCGTCTTTTGGGTTATGGTGGAAAGATCATTAAGGCTTTGGGGGCTAAAGTTGGTAGGGCCATTCGTGTTTTGGAGTATGGTGCTGACGATAGAAAGTTTTTGGAGGATTTATTTGCTCCTTTGAGTATAGTTGCGATAAACACTATTTGGCTGCCTGATGGAACAACTGAGACTAGGGTTATTTTGAGGAAGAGGCGTGGGAGGCAGCCGCCTTTTAATGTAAAGGCTTTAAAGGGGATTGCTCGTAAAGTTCGCAACATGACTCTCCGTGTAGAGTTTGCAGACTAGTTAGGGCGTGAACTCATGAAGTTGGACTCAATTGGTGATTGGCGTAGAACCCACTATTCTGTTGATGTTAAACCTGAACTTGACGGCCAAGAAGTCACACTTTTCGGCTGGGTTCAAGAGATACGCGACCTAGGTGGAATACGCTTCATAATAATGCAGGATAGGGAAGGAACAATACAAGTCACTGTGCCGAGGAAAAAGGTGAGTAGCGAAGTGTTGTCGAAGTCTGACGTTTTACAGAAAAGATACAGTATCGGTGTGAAAGGTGTTGTGAAAAAGACTGAGATGACGCCCAGAGGCATCGAAGTGATACCGAAGGAGATTAGGATTTTCAGCACAGCTGTACTTCGTTTGCCAATTGACATAACGGGAAAAACACCGGCAAACATAGACGTTCGGCTGGACGCTCGGGCGTTGGACCTTTGCCAAGAAGAGAACTTGGCTGTTTTCAAAATTCAGCACACAGCCGTAGAGGCAATACGAAATTTCCTGTTTGAAAGAGGATTCATAGAAGCCCATACTCCACGCATTATTGCTTCGGCAACTGAAGGCGGAGCAGCACTGTTCCCTGTTGAATATTTTGAGAAGAAAGCGTTTCTTGCTCAAAGCCCGCAATTGTATAAGGAAGAGCTTGTCATGAGCTTCGAAAAGGTTTTTGAAGTGGGACCGTTTTTCAGGGCTGAGGAGTCTCATACACGTCGTCACTTAAGCGAGTTTGTTTCAATAGACATTGAGCAAGCTTTTGCCACAGCTGAGAGTGTGATGCAGCTGCTTGAACAGCTTATGCATTTCGCATGCAAGGTTGTTGATGAAAAATGCCACAATGAGCTGGTAAAGCTAAAATACAATGTCAAAGTGCCAAAAGTGCCCTTTAAACGCCTAAAATATGATGATGTGCTGCAAGATTTGAAGCGGGAAGGCATAGAAATCCCGTGGGGCGAGGACATACCAACACCAGCCTTCAGAACTTTAGGAGAAATTCACCCACACTTTTACTTCATAGTTGACTGGCCGACACATTCAAAAGCCTTCTACATTAAGCCACGCGATGATAATCCAGAAATTTGTGAAGGTTTCGACCTAATGTGGAGTTGGATAGAACTAGCTTCCGGCGGAACAAGAATTGCGTCTAAAGAGCTTCTGATAAAACGGTTGAAGGAGAAGGGTCTGCATCCAGAATCCTTCAAACATCATTTGAAAGCCTTTGATTATGGTATGCCTCCTCATGCAGGATGGGCTATAGGTCTGGAAAGATTGACAATGATGTTGACTGACAAAAAGAACATCAGAGAAGTGACGCTTTATCCGAGAGACAAGTTTAGGCTTACGCCATAGGTTTTCTTGGAAATGTTGGCAACAGTTCTAGGTGTTTTCTCTTTTGTTCTCTGTTTGTCTAGACCCCCCTTATATATAGGTTGAACCCGTTCTGACGTTCATGCTCGAAGGGATTTTTGGAGTTTTTCGGTTGCAATACTGATAGACCCCCTATATTTTTTTGCATAGAAACATATGCGTGAAATATTCTATTTTTGTTTTATAGAGGTATTCTACAGAAGGGATAAAGCGCGCGCGCTAAAATAGCCAATCCTACCGATTTGATGGTTCACACAATTTGGAAAAGCTAGCGTACTTTTTAGTTGAAAATGTTATAAAAGTTGATAAATAGGCGTCTCTTATTGCCAAACATGGGAGCGCAGTTAAAAATCGCGTGTGGAGTATTCGGGGCAATAAACTTCCAAAAACAGCCCATATTCTCCTACATATATTGGGGCTTAAGGGCTCAAAATCATAGAGGGCACCAGTCCCACGGCTTCCTAACCTATAACAACGGAAAAATTCATGTTCACAGAAGCTTAGACCTTGTGCCAAAACTAAAAACAAACGCAATCCAAGAATGGTTCGGACGATTGCCCGGACACATAGGCATCGGAAACGTCAGATACACAACCTCTGGAAAAACAGACGAAAAATCATTAATAAAAGGCACACAACCAGTTACAGCATCAAAAAACAGTCTAAGACTAGCTATTTCCTTCAATGGCAACGTTGTCAACACACTCCAACTTAAAAAAGAAATAAGCAAAGAATTCCCCGCTTTCTCTTATGAATGCGATGCAGACCTAATCTGCCACAAACTCCTAATTGAACTAACAAAAGACAAAGATCTGGCTTCAGCCGTTAAAACGTGCATGCAAGAAATCGAAGGAGCCTTCTCAGTGGCTGGCATAACAAAAGATGGCAAATTCTTCGCCTTCAAAGATCCCTACGGAATAAGACCATTATGCGCTGGACACAACAAAGACCACTCAACCTACGCGTTCTCATCAGAAACAGTCGGCCTAAACATAAACGAACTCGAAAGAGACTTTGAACTTGAACCCGGCGAACTCGTAACAACTTCAAAGGATGGATTTCGAAGGGAAAAACTCGTAAATAGGCGAAAAAGAGCATTCTGTGCCTTTGAATTCGCGTATTTCGCAAGACCAGACTCGCGCTTTGACGAAAAATACGTTTATGAAATCCGCGAAGAATTCGGGAGAAACCTCGTTAGGGAGAATCCGGACATTGCTAAGGATGCAGACATGATTCTTTCTTTGCCGGAGACTGGTGATGATGCAGCTTTAGGGGTTCATGAAGAGTCTGGCTTAAGATGGGAACGTGCCTCACGCAGACATCGTTATGTGACTGAAAGAGCTTTTATTCTGCTAAATAGGGAACGATATTCAACGATCGACAAGAAAATTAACATCCTAGCACCAAAAATCAGGGCAAAACGAGTCATAGTAACAGACGACAGCATAGTCAGAGGAGACACAACAAAAGTCACAATAGAGAAACTGCGCAAAATGGGAGCCAAAAAAGTTTACGTATTCATAACTTTTCCGCGAATAATTGGACCATGCTTTTACGGAATAGACATGGCAACATACGGTCAACTGATAGGCTCAAAGCACAGCGCAGAAGAAATAACAGAGATCATAGGCGCAGACGCCGTGTGCTACCAGTCGATAGAAGGGTTGATAAAAGCAACGGGCTTCAATCGAGATCAACTGTGCCTAGCATGTTTGACAGGCAAGTATCCAACGCCGTTGGCGCAAAAAATAGCGGATGAAATGAAGAAAAGGTTCATGAAAGGCTACGAGGAAACGGGAAGACTATACGAGATAGCAGAAGTCGTCGAAAAGGCATAGTAGGAAAATAAATTAAGGTTTCATGTTTATTCTTGTAATTTGATGGGTTACTTATGAAGAAAGTAGGCATACTGGTTGTTTCCTATGGTGCAAGAGCCGTGGCAATGGTTGACGCTTTCAAACGAAGCATGAACTACGACGTAGAACTTTACATTGCTGATAAACAGCGAAACCCCTTCAACGTGAAAAAATCAGTAAAGCATGTAGTAATACCCGACTTAAACGTAGAGGAAATCTGTAAATTCGCAGAAGCAAACAAAGAAAAAATAGACTTCGGCATAGTTGGCCCAGAAAAACCCATAATAAACGGCGTACGCGACCTTGTAGAAAAGCGAACAAGCATACCAGTAGTCTGTCCAACAAAAAAATACGCCATAGAAGCGAGCAAAGTTGCCCAGCGACGGTTATTTCAAGAAATCGTGCCAGAAATAAATCCCCGCTTTAAGATTTTCAACCCAAAAGACTACAAAAGCCAAGAACAAGTAAAAAAGACTGTTTACACGTGGCTTGACGAACTCGAAAATAAGGCTGTTGTTAAGCCAGACAAGCCAGCGGCTGGAAAAGGCGTAGGCGTGTGGGGAGATCACTTCACAAGCCGCCAACAACTTTTCGAACATTTCCTAGCAAACTTCCAATACGGATCAGTCATAATAGAAGAAAAAGTTGAAGGAGAAGAATCCAGCTTTCAAGCCTTTTGCGACGGTAAGCACTTGGTCCCGTTGCCAGAAACAAGAGACTACAAAAGAGCCTTCGACGGCGACAGCGGACCAAACACCGGAGGTATGGGTTCATACAAAAACGTTGGCGACGTATTGCCCTTCATGTCGGATGCTGACAGAGCTAAGGAAATAGAAATAATTAGAAAAATTTTTGGAAAACTGAAAGCTGCAGACAACACAGCCCTGAGAGGAATGCCCTTCTACGTAGCCTTCATCCACACAGACAGAGGACCCAAAATCCTCGAAAACAACAGCCGCCCAGG
>JAOZHM010000167.1 GCA_026014845.1 Candidatus Bathyarchaeota archaeon | reverse complement strand
ATTTTTCCCCAAATAGGCACATACTTTTCGTCAAACCATTCTTGACCCTTACGGTTGATGACTGCCCAACGAGAAATCGACGCGGCCACGATTGGGACAACTATGAAAAACAAAACGCTTAGGGCAATCAAATCCCACGGCACTGGGATTGAGCTTACACCTAGATAGAAAGCAGCTAACGGAGCGTAAAGAAACACCATTAAAAGAGCATTGACCGCTGTGTTCACAAGCCCTTGCCCCAAATCTCCACGAGCAAGCATAATCCACCACATGACCATCGCTGTGCATGGTGATATTCCAAGCAGGATGATGCCCGCAACAAATTCGGGTTGCCCCGGTAAAACAGTGTTTGCCAAAAGTGTTGCTAGGGGCGGATTTATCACCCAGTTTGCGATTATGGTGACAAGTAATGGTTTCGGATTCTTCGTGGCTTTAACGACGTCTCCGAATTTTATTTGAACTACTGTGGGGTACATCATGAAGAACAGGCAAACACCAATTGGAATGGACAGCTGACCGAACTTCATAGAGTCCAGATATTGTCCGAAAGCTGGGAGAAAACGACCAACCAACAATCCTATGATTATACATATTGCAATCCATAATGTTAGATACTTCTCGAAAATTCCAAGAGGAGCTTCTTTTCTTTTGGATTTAGACATCTGCTCTGTCACTTCTTTTGAAAGGGACGTATCGACATATTTAAATACGTGGTTCTGACAAACTCCCTAAATACATATTTAGATTTATCGACGCAGACGAGTGGTGAAAGAAGACATGTCTAGAACTCAAGTTGATAAAAGATTGGCGAGATTGGTGAGGTCATCTATTTGTCCAGCTGGAGATGCGTCTGAGTATGCTGATGAGCTAAGAGAACTCGCTGATAAAATAGCGAATAAGGCTTTGGCTAAAAAGGAAAGCAGGTTTTTTAAATCCTTAGCAGATGAAAACAGAATTGGGATCTTAAAGCTCTTAATGTTACGTGAGATGTGCGTTTGTGAAATAATGGTTGCTCTGAACCTAACACAGCCGACAGCCTCTCACCATCTAGGAATACTGGAAAAAGAAGGCGTTATCAAGCGAAAGAAAGAAGGAAAATGGGTTTACTACACTATTGCCGATTCGGAAATCCTTGAGGGAATGAAAAAATTGGGACTGCTGAAATAAGTTAACATATAACAACTTCAAAC
Organism: Candidatus Bathyarchaeota archaeon; assembly: GCA_026014845.1. Classification (GTDB taxonomy): domain Archaea; phylum Thermoproteota; class Bathyarchaeia; order Bathyarchaeales; family Bathycorpusculaceae; genus SOJA01. Next base: position 8,499 of record JAOZHM010000167.1, on the reverse strand, counting down.
GGTTCAAACGTGCGAAACAAAACTGACACAGAGGCTAATCAAACTGCACATATCCACCCAAGCTGATAAATTAAAAGCGTAACTTCCTTATACATGCCAAAAAGCGCGCGCGAGGATGCATACAAGAAAAACCGCTTAGCCATGAAAGAACGCACGAATGTTTCGCTTCGTACTTTAGATTAAGAGTTGGATGCAGTCTGCTATGTAGTGAGATATTATCGCTCCTAGAACAGCAAGCAAGGCGTATTTTAGTCCTGTTTTGTAGGGATTTTCACGGCTTATTTTGCCTACGTAGCTTCCTAAAGTAAATGCCATTATGGTTCCAATTATAAACGTGATTATTGCGGCGTGGCTCATGCAGAAACATGTGAATGGGAATAGCAGAACTAGGGTAGCGACGATTGTTGAGGCGAATGCGAAAAGGGTGTTTGTGAATATCTCCCTTTTAGAATGTATTCTTGTGATTGCTCCATGTTCTGCTGTCTAAATTTGTATTGCTCTTTCCGCTGATTGGGACATGAAGAACCCGATGGAATTCCCAAATGCGTTAGCAAAGCCTCCGATTATTCCAGTAATTATCACAAACCGAGTGTCGGAAGTAACCTCAGCAACCCCAATTATCAAACCTAAACACATAATCAGACCATCTGCAAGCCCAAAGGCAATTCCTTCCAAACGATAACTTTCCGCTGATAAACTCTCAGTCATCTTCCAACACTTTGCTTTCCAGTCTTTTCAATAGCTTCGAAAACTTCCATACTTCTTCGCTTCATTTTTCACTTTTCAGCCATAAAATGAAAATCTGTGTTTTTATGTGTTTGTGATGGAGGACGCGGCTTTGGATGGGCATCATCAATCTTTCACTATAAGACGCATGTACTTATAAACGTAGACATGTACATTGTTCGATGGTGAATTCACGTGCCGTGCATCATTAAAGTTGGTGTGAAGAGTCAGAAGGGAAAATGTGCTTTCGGACATAAAGTGGGCGATATGATAGTTTTTGATGGAAAATCGGTGAAGGGTGACATCTGCTACAGTGCACTCATGGTTTTGCTTCCGAAGATCTTCGCCATGCTTTATGGTGTAGAATTCCCTTGGGCTGAAAACAAAGACGTAATATTCAATGCTTGCCCTGACGCCGAAAACCCCGTTGTGTTCGAAATTCGACGCATTAGAGAATAGCTGTTGACAATGGCATACGTTGGATTATCAATACCTCATTCATAAGTAACGGAAAATTCGTACACTTGCCTAAAGGCAATTAATAGGCGATTTGTTGCTTGAAATGAAACTATTTTGCCCTTGACTAACCATTTATTGAATGCAACTGGTCGGGCGGGCAGGATTTGAACCTGCGACAATCCGGTTTCTGCATGTACGCTTGATAGGCTGGGTGACACCCACCACAAGCAGGTATCTACAGCGTCTCCGCCAGCTAAAGCCATAAGCCTACGCTGACTCGGAAGCTCTACCAAGCTGAGCTACCGCCCGACCGAAATCTCTATGATAGTAGAATCGGATTTATGTGTTACGCATTTATTTTCAGTGTTTCACGTTTATTTTCTACTTCCTCTTTCTAAAGAGCTTAGCATCTTCCATTTAACACATATAGTCGAACCCTACTTTAACCAGTTCGCAAGCTTCTTCTAGGTTGTGAGCTACTTTGACACGGAATTCTTGGCTGTTTGATTCTCCGAAGAGAGCTTGTTCCGAGTTGATGTAGACTGAAGTGTTGCCAGAGCTTACGTGTCCAAGCATGTTTTGGACGTGTAGAATGTCTTTTGTTTTGTAGTATTCTGTTGTTGCTTTCCAATGTCTTAATTGGTGATTCGTTATTCTTTTCGTTCTAGCACTAATTGGAAATCTAACTAAAGCTTTATTATACAAAGACAGACATCATTTAAGATCACCTAGATCGAAATTTATCTGCAAATCTGGGGATGTGGAGGTATGAAAACACCGAAAAACAAACCTCGCGATCTTATCTCGAAGAAAACAGAGAGAGTATGGTTCGACGAATTGAGCATGAAAGAAGTCGAAAAAGTTGCCAAGGTTGGAAAAGTTGTCATAATCCCTGTTGGAAGCGTGGAGGAACACGGAGACCACCTACCACTTTGCACTGACAGTCTACAACCAGAGCATGTGGCATTAGAAGTAGCCAAGAAAACAAAGTGTCTGGTTGCGCCCCCTTTAAGATACGGTGTATGTGATTCAACACGTAATTTTCCAGGCACGATTTCAATAGGGTTCGAGTCGTTGTATAAAGTCATCCGCGACATCCTCAAAGAATTTATTCGCAACGGTTTCACAAGAATACTTGTGCTAAGTGGCCATGCAGATCAAGCGCACATGGCTGCACTTAGACTTGCAGCCCAAGAGGTCATGCGATTGCATAGACAGGAAAACCCCCCAAGAAAACCTAGAATAATGGTCTGTTCAGGCTATGACTTCGCGTATGAACTAAAAGGAAAATATTTTGACGAGAAAGATGGTCATGCAGGCACAATTGAAACTTCAAGGATTATGGCTATACGATCGGACTTGGTAAAGAGAGAGGGTAAGAAAAGCTTTCCGAAGCTGCCAAGATTTGAAATAGTTGCGGATCCGGAACGTTACTTCCCAAGTGGAGTGATAGGCGACCCTTCGATGGCATCAGTGAAGAAAGGGCGAATGATAAACAGGTACGTCACGAAAGAGGTCATAAAACTAGTAGAAGAATTGAAATGTTGAAATGCAGAAAACGCGATCACGTTGGGTGCAGCATTTGAAGTTCCGAAAGCACGCGTGCTTCCAAAATAAAAAAAGGGGAAAATGCGGGAGATATCACCACGACTGTGAGGGTCAGCTATTACCTTCAAGTTTTTCCGACAATACTCAAGTTTTTTGAGCTTCCAACCTCACTTTCGCTTTACGCCAGCGATTCTCTAAAAAGCTCTTAGAGCATTATTGGATTACAGACCATTGAGTGAGAATTTGATGCTTCAGGCAAAGAAGGTGGCAACGGCTACTATATTTGGGGTCGTGATATTTGTAACTAAGACTGTTGTGCCTACTCCTATGAATAAGATGCTTATCGTTGTACAAGCTCTTCTGCTCGGTTTGGGAAACCTGCTCTTAAATAAGAAGGGCGCAACTTACGTTGCCGTAGTTAGTGGTGTTCTGACAGCCTTATCGAATGCTGCTCTCGCTCCCTTCACTTTCTCCTTTGCCCTTTTGTATGGTTTGCTCGTAGATGGACTCTTCTTTATTTTCAAAGTCAATACTGTAAATGGTAAATTGAAAACTACCAGGTCAATGGCTGCTATGACTCTGAGCACCGTTCTAGTTGGACTTCTGAGCTATTACACGTCAGTTTGGTTGGGTTTAATTCCAAGAAATCTTCCGCTGGAAGTCATAATACTCAGCGTGGGGATATTTAGCGGCGCTATTGCAGGTTACTTTATCTCAATCATATGGAACAAACAGCTAGCTAGCTACTTGAAGTAGTTGTCAGCGGACTAATCAATCCAAATAATTCTTAGTTAACGCTTAGTGAAGTTATCTTAGAAAGAGGGGATTGTGCGGGAGATATCTCCATCTAAATTAGAAGCATGTGTTTCGTATTATTTATCAGCGTTCACTTAGCTTTCTTGTATGCACGCACCCAAAGTGCGCCCCAAAATACAAGGAAGACTGACGTAACCAGAAAAAATAGTATTAACATCTGAACAGCGTTGGAAATGATTTGTTCAAACATTTCAACTCGACATAATCAGCGTTAAACAAGCCTAAAAGCAAAGTTTCCAAAACTGAAATGACCCATATACAGAGCATATTTTCAAAGGTGATATATGCCGACGCAAACAGCAAGTGTTTTATAAAGTCAAATCTTATACAATTTTATCCTGAGCGAGGAAAGGAGAAGGCTTTCCGTCACTTTTTGGCTTTTAGAAATAAAACTTGCGACGTCTTAATGTTAATCTGATTCTAGGTTTTAGAGGTTCTCTTTCGCATGTTCCAACCATAATACCCAGCAGTCCAACCAGAATAGAAAGCCTCCTCAGCTCTCTTCCTCCTCTTTCTACTGTAATACAAAGCAATCAGCAAAATAATTATTGGAATTAAAAGCAACAGTAAAAGCCAATAAAACCACCATGGAATATACCATCCCATCGGAGCCTTAGCAATCGTTATTATGCCATCTTCGTAAGAATTGTTTTTGAGATTTTCCTCGCCGGGAACCTGACTTGCCAAAGCACTTAAAGTATAGTTTCCCTCCGCTACGTTCTCTGTGTTCCACTGGAAAACTAAGGTTTTTTGGCGATTCGGCTCCAAATTCTCAACAAGCAATGTTTCAATAATATGCAAATCGCAAAAAACTGTAACATTAAACGATTCAGTAGAGTTCCCCTGATTTTTAACAAAAGTGTTAAACGGAAACTGAAGCTTTCTGGTGAAAAGATGTTTTTGGCGGGCCCGAGGGGAATTGAACCCCTGACCTACGGGTTAAGAGCCTCAACCTAACCCCGTGCAGCGGTTAGTCCGCCGCTCTAACCTTGCTGAGCTACGGGCCCTGTGTTTTTCGTAGTTATGCACTTATTATCACTTTAATAAATTTAGCTTCTTTGTTTCGTGGACCAACAGTTTTAAGTTTTAACTTCTATTTTCGTTTGTGAGGGTTAGAGCTTTGGGTGAAATTGTTTTCGTTGGACTTGGCTTGCACGATGAGATGGGAATAAGCTTACATGGTTTAGAAGAGGTGAAAACGGCGGACAATGTTTTCATAGAACTTTACACGAATTTGATGGCTGATTTTTCAAAGGAAAACTTGGAAAAGATTTCCAGCAAAAAGCTTCAGATAGTTTCAAGGGAGGAGCTTGAAGAAAGGAGTGGAAAATTAATATTGGAAACGGCTGAAACTGGTAAGGTTGTTTTGCTTGTTCCAGGTGACCCGCTTATAGCCACTACCCATGTTGCTTTGAGGATACATGCGAAGAAACTTGGAATAAAAACTCGCATTGTTCATGGAGCTTCCATACTTTCTGCTGTGATAGGATTGTCTGGCTTGCACAACTACAAGTTTGGTAAAAGTGTAACGATACCCCTACTAAGCGAGAATCCGTCTGAGACCCCATATGAGGTTATTGCCCAAAACAAAAAGCGGGGGCTTCACACCCTTTGCCTGTTGGATGTTAAGGTGGAGGAAAATCGTTGCATGAAGATTTGTGAAGGATTGGAATCGCTTTTGAAGGTTGAGGAGAAGCGAAAAGAGAATATTGTAACGATGGATACGCTTGTGGTGGGCATAGCGAGGGCTGGAAGCAACGACCCAACCGTCAAAGCTGGTTTTCTGGAAGACTTGTTAGGCTACGATTTTGGAGGTCCACCGCACAGCATTGTTTTTCCTGGTGAGCTTCATTTTATGGAAGCTGAGGCTCTCATAGTTTTGGCTAGTGCGCCGGACAGTTTGAGGGAGAATGGTTGAATGAGTTTGGAGAAGCTTGTCGCGAAGTATATAGGCTCTACGGAGCGCGTTTTAAGAAACATGGAGACCGTGGAAGATTCAATAAACATAGACGGGCAAAGCATTGGGAAGGTCGTGGAATATGTTAAAGCCTATTTAGAGGATGCGAAATATTATAGGGATAGAAAGAAATTTGAGGTAAGCTTAGCTTCTGTCGCCTATTGTGAAGGCTTGCTTGATGCGTTGAAGCTGTTGGGAGCCGTGAAATTTGAATGGCCAGTGAAAAAGAAGGAAAGAAAAAGAGAAAAATAGTTTTGGCTTCAGGCACATTTGATTTGCTTCACCTCGGACACGTAAAGTATCTGGAAGAAGCTAAAAGGGCTGGTGGGCGAAACGCTGAACTGATAGTTATAGTGGCCAGAGATAGTACGGTGGAAAAAAGGCGAGGAACAAAACCCATCGTACCTGAGAATCAGCGAAGAGCGCTTGTTGGTTCATTAAAAGTTGTTGATGATGCTATCCTTGGCTATGAAGATTTTGGCATTGGAAAGGTCATCGAAAAAATCAAGCCGGATGTAATTGCCCTCGGATATGATCGAAGCGACATCCAACAAGCTGTTAGAGACTACGTGAAAGAAAAGGGATTGATGATTAAGGTTGTGAAAATTGGCAAGTTTGAAGAAGAAGAGTTAAACAGCTCCTCAAAGATTAAGCAGAAAATCATTAGGCATTATAAAAGATGAGAGACCCATGTACAGAAGCTCCAGAAAGCCTATGCTGACCTACGTGATTATCGCATTGAACATGATTTTTTACGTTTATACTGCTTTACTTAGCGGGGACTTTGTTGTAATAAATTATCATGTCATTCGCGACTACGGTCAATACAACTTATTTGTGTTGAATGGTTGGTATTGGCAGCTTTTCACAGCCATGTTTGTCCACGTTAACGTCGTACATCTTTTGGGCAACATGTTCTTTCTACTCATTTTTGGGCTTAGAGCTGAAGAATTGTTTAGTGTTCAAGAATACTTTGCCGTTTACTTCTCGAGTGGGTTAGCTGGTAACTTGTTGACGTTACTTTTCGGGCCTTCCATGGTTTCTGCTGGGGCTTCAGGTGCTATTTTCGGGTTGTTCGGGGCATGCACCATTTATATTAAGCGGGCAGTCGGCCAATCAATAATGGGCGCATTGCTGTTTTCTTTCTTTTGGTTGATGATCAGTTCGGGTGGAAATGTAAACAACTTGGCTCATTTTGGTGGCTTGGTTGCTGGTTTATTAATTGGTTATGTGTTGGCTTCAAGACGCAAATTGAGAGCGGTGTACGAATACAGTTATTCTTATCCGAGAAGTCATTTGTGACCTAAAGGTTTTCTAAATAATCTATGTTCCTTTGAATTTCCTCTCGAGCGCGCGCTATCAAAATCACCTTTATGGAAGCGTTAGAACCTCAACCTTCACTTTGTGTCCATCCTTGAGTTTTAGATGTTTCCTTAGAAAAACGGGGGCAATAACTTCGATTACTGAAGCGTCGTAGTGACGTCTTAGAGCCGAGATTAGAGCACCTTTCGCTTTGTTTTCTATTATTGCTGGATAACACTTTACTGGTCCGAAAGTGCGGTTTTCACTTTCGAATCCTTCAACCTCAATTGCTGGATAACCATCAAGCTCCAAACATGTTTTAACATCGTAATCTGTTGTAAGTTTCAAGTTAAGCGTACCCGGATAAGGGTCAAAGCCCAATTTCTCTATGAACTGTTTTCTGTAACGTTCCCTTGTTATGTAATAGGCGCCTTCGCCTAATCCCGTGAAAACTACTCCTTCTAGAGTGACTGAAGGAGGATAGGCAGCTTCCATCAAAAAGCGTAAGTTTGAATAAAGTTTTTTCAGTTCGTTGATGCCAGCATCCGTGACTTTTATGAGGCATCCTTCAGGCGTTATAGTTCGCTTAATCCATCCTTCGTTATCCAATTCAATTAAATGACGTGAAGCTGTCTGTTGCGACATGCGTAGTTTCCTCGCTAAATACTCTGTTGAAATCTTTGCGGTTCTTTGATGTGCCCCCATCTCAGCTAACTTTAGAAGCGTGAAAAGATGACGCCACACTTGCCTTTCAGTCATCCTGAAGCCTCGTTTTCTGCATTTACCTAGAAGTAGCACATTGCATAATTTAAGTGGCTCGAAATCCGGCCTAAAAGTTATGCTTCATAACATGTCGTGTTTGCTTGAACAAATATATCTCGTAAGTCATAAACGTGCGTCGAAACCTGCACAGGTGAGGAGGCACTAACGGTGAAGGATAAAAGGTAAGTACCATTACCATAGTCTACCGTGGAAAGATTGTTTGATGAGTTGACGGGACCCCAGCTTCCAAGATTTTCATAAAATAAAGTTATGTTTTCAGCGAGCAGACTTGTCCTCATTAAAAACTCGACACGTAATATTTACAAGTTTTTCTTCGCCTTCAAGCGTTGTGTACGAGCTATTAATTTCGATTGTTGTTGTTATGTTTACGGCATAATCTATGGCTAGGTTTGCTGCTATGCTTTGAACCGTCAGTGTGAAGTCTGCGCGCGCGCCTCTAATGCAAAAACCTTCATAGTTGAATTCTGAAGGCTCAAGTTCATAGAAGGCTTTGCCAACAGAGCTGTTGAACACTATGTCGTAGAAGGTTTGTTCATCAGTAAAGTTAAGAACAAGGTTTTTAGCTGTTGGTTCCGTCCGGAAAATGCCTCCACAATCATCCATGTAAACAACTTTTGAGGCTCCGAAGCTCCATGCGACAGAACGCACTGCATCATCTAAAATTTGCATGTTCTGCTTGGCTACTGAAGCCTTAAGCAGGGCTCCTCTGGCGCTTATCTTTACGATGGCGAAGCTGTACGTGACAGAAATTATCGCTATGAGAGAAGCGAAGAGTATCAAGTAGGTTACTGGTATGGCCAAAGCCTTTTTCGACTGAAGAAATTCTCTTAACTGCTTTTTGAAGCATTTTTTGTACACTGTTTTTAACAGTCTCCTCTCTTAGTTGTTCACTAAAGCTTTTCGACTTT
>JAOZHM010000166.1 GCA_026014845.1 Candidatus Bathyarchaeota archaeon | reverse complement strand
GGCCATTCATCAATCCAACAGAGGGATCTTCCTGTGTAGATAAAACCTTATAGATCTCCGAGCTTCCATCCTCAGAGGTTAGTAAAAAATCTGTAAATGTCCCCCCAACATCTATTCCTATTTTATATTCCATAGTCACTTTACTCTTTCTCGCAAGTTCTCAATAATTGGGGGTAGATTATATTTGTGACTAATCATTGGATTCCTGCTCCCCGCTTTCGCGGAGACAAATTTACACCTGCGAAGCTTGTCTCCGCGAAGGCGGGTAGCAGGTGCAGGAATGACAGACACTTACACTCAATCGTCATTCCCGCGGAGATAACGCCATATGGCGAGTCAAGTAAAAAATGTTTCATTTGTTAAAATATTTACATATTCTTTAACAACGTGTTTTGAGATGCCTGTGACCACATGAACATAATTTAGGTCCTGATTATATTCATAGGCCGTTTTTACTCTTTGATAATTTTTCAAATAATTATCAACGGCTTGTTGGCTATGTTGGCACTCGCAAGCCACATTAGCTGGGTCTTTTTTCTCTGCCACAACTTTACGAATGATAGTGGCTTTGTGGGATATACAAGATCCCATGTCATGAAGAGCACCAGTATGCGGCAAAGTGCACTTATGTTCTTTCTCATATGTTTTTCGTATTCGGGAGACTTGTGTCGGCTCTCTGAGAGTTAAAAGACCGATATCCCTGCTGGAAAGGATGCCGCCTTGCTCATAAGCTTCGCCAATAATTCTGGCAACTGCATTCTTAGTAATTGTGGCCATTGAATTACCTTTTATGAGTTGCTTGACGTCTTTATCATTAATAATAGTGAGTACCACAGGTACATATTTTCGGTTGGGAGAATCACCCCTGGTATTTTTGTGTAGTGCGTTCCAAAGGATCTGTCCTGGTTTTAGACGTTTGGTTTCAGGGCTTAATGTGTTAAACAAGGAGATGAGTTCGTCAGCCACTTTTTCGCGCATCACCGGCCCGAAAAATTTTGGGAACTCCCGTGCAAAAAAATTAACCACCGCAGGCTTGAAAAAACGATATTGGGCAGCGTTATATCGCTTAATACTATCAGTTGTTATGGACATTGGAACCTCGTTGAGTTTTTGAAAAGTTGGAGTGTTCTTTAAAAAAAAATTTCAACTCAGCCTTCCGATGGGCAATGATATTACTTGTCTGATACAGTTGATGGTACTCCGTCACCAAAGAAGCTGACAGTTTAACCAGAAAGCCAATGGTATAAACATCAAAGCCTTGTTCACTTAGGACGACAACACGCTTGAACTTGCTTATATAATTTTTCACGGCAGCTATGCTGTGATGAACAGCTCTGGCGATCTCAGAATACTCTTTACCTTGCAGCCAGTGCTGGACGATAAGACTGCGATGAGAAATAGAGCGTCCTATATCTTTGATTGTTGAGCGCAAAGGCAAAACAATATTTTGAGCTTTTAGTTGTTGTAGGTCGCGGCTTATGGTTCTTTCTCCACAGTTGAATAGACGATTGGCTAAATCTTCAACGGTTAATAGGCCCCCTTGCTGGAAGGCTTCGGTACATACCCGTTGAATACGATGCTGGCGCAAACCGATGACTCCGTGTTTTTTCCGGACATTCAGATCATCTTGACCGGTATCTAAAGTCAGAGTCACTGTAACTTGTTTACTGTCAGCTAAACGTATGTTGGGACCTTCATCAATGGAGATTATCTGAAAGAGAATTTGCCCGGGTTTCAAATAACCACTAGTTTCAAAATAGGGGCCATACACTTTATAAACACACTCAAGCACAGCTTTTGCTTCAAAGGGCGAGCATTGTAAACCATGAATCATTTCATTCATAAACTGTTGATCAAGTTGTTTTTGTGATAGGCGGTCCCATTTTTTGAGAGAAGAGTTATTAATCATGATGAACCTCCCAATGATTAAAAGAGTTATGATTTTGGCAAACTCCAGTCGAGCTACACCCTCCTTCCGTTTGCTAAAAATGTATATCTGGTTCATCAACATTATATCATTTTCTTTCTTATTGCCATATGGCACAATTATAGGCGGGAATCCATAGCTACTACCCACACTTATTGAGAAGTTACCAAAGGCGCTGCACAATGGGATTGCTCAGACTTGTTCCGAGCGAAGCGAAGGAATCTCCTGCGTTCGCAATGACAG
>JAOZHM010000165.1 GCA_026014845.1 Candidatus Bathyarchaeota archaeon | reverse complement strand
TAATCTGTCATCACCGCGGTATCTTTTCAAAAGCCTTTCAGCTATCTTGCTGGCGTGCCTTAACTCGGCTCGTGCAGAAGGTGTGTCCATCTCAGAAAGAGTCAGCAACATACAGTAGAAAGGAAAGCCATGCCACCTCCCATCAGCCGTCCGTGCCTTTTTAATTCTGTTTACACCTTTTTCCAGAATTCTATCCCACTTATCAGGCTTAGTCACTGCTAGTGTTCTGAGGAAAGCCGTGGTACATGTGTAGCAACACCAGCTCCCACTTTTTGCTCCTGCCTCTAGTAGATCGTTGAAGCTTTCTAGCGCTTGTTTGACAGCCGAAGATGATCTAAGTTTCCAAACAATAACTGTTCGAAGAGCCTCTTCGCCGAGAACATGCCGAGTACCTGCGTTGGACAACATTCGTTCACCTGTTAGTAAGCGTACGCCTTGAGAAAGATCCTGAGCCGTTGGCATGAACAAGTTGAAGTAGGATCCATGCAACCCCTGTCTTGCGAGAACCCACTCAAGTGCTTCTTGCACGTGAGCAGCTGACTTGGTTCTAAATCCCTGGCGCACTTCTTCCAAACGCCAAAGCGTTTCCTGCAGAGACTCTGGAACGAGTATTTTCTTCATTTCCATACATAGTTCCCTCCGCACTAGCAAATAACTACTCTATTTTCATTTGGGCGAGTGAATATTTAAGCTAGTGTATGCGAAGAAATGCTTCCAATGTAAAACCACTACTTTATTAACGCTTGATTTATAGTAAATAATTAAACGCACAAGCTATTTGCTTAAAAGTATGCTAGTTAAAAGGCGATAGCATGATTCCAATCAATGCTCCACAAATCGGCGAAGAAGAGATCGAAGCAGTCGTTAAAGTGATGAAAAGTGGTGTATTGACGCATGGATTAGGCGCTGGACCCATGGTCACAAAGTTTGAAAAAAAATTCGCAGAATTTGTGAAAGCAAAACATGCGATAGCCGTAAACACAGGAACATCTGCTCTACACCTAGCAATTGCAGGAATGGGAATAAAACGTGGCCATGAGGTAATTCTGCCAAGCTTCACGTTCGTTGCAACAGCCGAAGTTATTGCAATTGTTGGAGCCAAACCAGTTTTTGTGGATATAGACGCTGAAACATACAACATTTCTCCGGAAGAGATTGAAAAAGCCATAACGAAAAAGACCAAGGTAATAATGCCCGTGGACCTGTATGGTTTACCCGCTGACATGCAACCGATAAGAGAAAATACTGACAAACATGGACTGAGAATTATTGAAGATTCATGTCAAGCCCACGGTGCAAGTTATAAGGGAAAACCGCCGGGAGCCTTCGCTGATGCTGCATGCTGGAGCTTTTACGCAAGTAAAAATATGACGACTGGCGAAGGAGGAATGATAACAACAAACGATAATGAACTTGCGGAGAAGATGCGGTTCATGAGAAGCCACGGAGAAAAAGAGAAGTACGAGTCCCTCATGCTTGGGCATAACTATCGCATGCCAGAAATACAAGCAGCAATAGGCTGCATACAATTAAAGAAACTGCCGAAATTCTCAGCCAAAAGACGTGAAAACGCTAAAAGACTATCAGCAAAACTTAGAAAAGCAGAGAATTTGCAGTTGCCAAAAGAACCCAGAGGCTACAAACACAGCTGGTATCTATACACTGTCAGATTAAAAGATGCAAAACGAAAGAAAAGAGACAGAACAGTTGAAAAACTGAGACAAAAAGGCATAGGCACAGAAGTCTATTATGTCAACCCTATACACCTTATGCCATACTACCGAAAATTTGGAAAATATAAGCTTCAGGAAACAGAGAAAGCCGCTAAGCAGGTGTTTTCGCTACCAGTACATCCTGGCGTTACAGCAAAACAGATAGACTTCATAGGTGAATCTGTTCTACATGACATAATGTAAATTTTTTCACTTAAGGTTTATATGGGGTAAATTAAAGTAGTACAGAATCTGTCGTTTATTTGAGATTTTGGAGAGGAACCATACATGCAAAAAACCAAGGTTATCATAATGGGCGCGGCTGGCAGGGACTTCCACAACTTTAACGTCTACTTCAGAAACAACAACGCCTATGAAGTTGTAGCTTTCACGGCTACACAGATTCCAGGCATAGCAGAAAGAGGTTACCCACCTGGACTTTCAGGTCCAAACTATCCGAACGGCATACCGATCTATCCAGAAGAGGAACTACATAACGTAATAAAGCAGCATGATGTTGACCAAGTTGTGTTCGCATACAGCGACGTTCCCCATGAATATGTTATGCATAAGGCTTCCATGGTGCTCGCGAACGGTGCAGACTTTCGCTTAATGGGTCCTAAAACAACGATGCTTGAAGCCAAGGTTCCGTTGGTTTCAGTGTGCGCTGTTAGAACTGGTTCAGGCAAAAGCCAAACATCACGCCAAATCGCAAAAATATTGAAAAACAAGGGGTTACGGGTTGTTGCCATACGACATCCAATGCCCTACGGAGACTTAACGAAGCAGATTTGGCAACGTTTTGCCACTTATGAGGATTTAGATGAACATGAATGCACAATTGAGGAGAGGGAAGAATACGAGCCACACATTGACAACGGCATAATAGTTTACGCCGGAGTCGACTACGAGAAAATTCTAAGAGAGGCGGAAAAAGAAGCGGATGTTATCGTTTGGGATGGAGGCAACAATGACTTACCTTTCTATAAGCCTGACTTACACATTGTTGTAGCTGACCCTCATAGGGCTGGAAACGAACTTACCTACCATCCAGGAGAGGCTAACCTGAGGATGGCAAATGTCATAATAATCAACAAAGTTGACACAGCAGACCCGAAAAATGTTGAGAAAGTTAAGAAAAACATCATAAAGGTTAATCCGAAAGCCAAAGTGTTGGAGGCAGCTTCACCCGTAACCGTTGACAAACCCGAATTGATCAAGGGAAAGCGGGTTTTAGTCATTGAGGACGGCCCAACATTAACCCATGGAAACATGCCTTATGGCGCTGGAGCAGTGATAGCCAAAGAGCTTGGAGCAATGGAAATGGTTGACCCGAGACCTTACGCTGTTGGTTCTCTAAAAGAGACTTATGAGAAATACCCGCATTTAAGCACAATTCTTCCAGCGGTTGGTTATGGTGATAAGCAGATAGCTGAACTTAAAGCGACTATTGACAGAACACCATGCGACGCTGTAGTGGTCGGAACTCCCATTGACTTAAGAAGGGTGATGACTATGGACAAGCCGACTGTAAGGGCGAAATATGAACTCAAAGTGTTAGGGCCAGTAACGTTAGAAGAGATTTTGGAAGGATTTCTTCAAAGAAGTGGAAAAAGATGAGTAGCGAAGAAACTGAAATCTCACGTGTAAAAATAAAGTTCGTAATCGATGATTTGGGAGAAGCCGAAGGAGAGCTTGTACGTCACTTGGCACCCAGAACTGTAGACATGATTGTTAGGAAACTTCCGCTAGAGGGCAGAACAGCACTATGGAAGGAAGAAGTCTACTTCGAAATACCAGTGAAAATGGGAGAGGAAAAAGCGAAAAGCACGGTGGAAAAGGGAACGATAGCCTTCTGGCCTATGGGAAGTGCCATATGCATATTCCACGGAGAAACTCAACCATACAGTCCAGTGAACGTTCTCGGCACGATAACAAAGAATCTTGAATTGTTTAGCAGAGTGAAAAGCGGGACTAAAATAAAAGTGGAAAAATGTTAGGCCTAAGCTTAAGCAGTTCCTTGTTCGGCATTATTTTCTATGTCTTTTTTAGCGCGCGAACCAATCAGAAGACACCATAATTTTTAATAACAACACCAAGGGAATCAATCTTTCATTCAGATGTGAAGAAGGGATGACAAAAAATTCAGGCGTAAAAGTAGTTTTGACGGCTTCTGCCACCGAAATGAGTGACTTCTACAACAATCCCTTCGTCGCGTTCGTCGCAGGATTCGCCAAAGGACCAGTACCGTTATGGCTTTTGAGGAAAAAGCTCTATCCGCCAGTGGAACGTAACAGTGATGGAAGAGCTAAATACGCGCCTTACGGCTTGAGAAAGGTGGAAGCTCTTCTTTTAGAAAACGGTTTCGACGAGTCAGAAGTAGCGGTTGTCCATCCTTTCGACCTCGACGCCTTCACAGGACCCGACACAAAAGCGGTAGGCATATCCTCTATGGACCCTACGGGGATGGGGTTCGTTAGTAAAACTTATTCTTCACTCGTTGGCGGGGGGGAACCCATGAACGCCATCGAGTTCAGAGAGTTAGTAAAGCATCAGAACATTTTGAAGTATAAGCCTGAAGTTGTTGTTGGGGGTTTCGGAGCGTGGCAGCTGGAACGTAAAGGAGTGGCAGAAAGTTACGGAATAGATTGCGTAATCATCGGAGAAGCCGAAACAGTAGTATCAGAGGTCTTCAGAAAAGCAGTAAACGGTGAACCGCTCCCACGCGTAGTTCGAGTCAAAAGAAGCCCAGAGATCGAGGATGTGCCCACTATTAGACACGCGGCTATCCACGGGGGTGTGGAGATTTCTAGGGGTTGCGGTCGCAACTGCCAGTTCTGTACGCCTACGATGCAGAGAAAACATGATATGCCGCTTGAGAGAATTATGAAAGAAGTGGAGATCACGATCAGAGAAGGGGGTTCTCGGATTACGTTGATCGGTGAAGACCTCTTTCTTTATGGTGGGAAGAACAAGCGTTTCATCCCTAACAAGAAGGCAGTTCTAAAACTAATTGAGAGCGTAGCGTCCTACCCCGGAGTTAAGGCTATACAACCTGCGCATATGTCCTTGGCTCCAGTGGTTTGCGATCCCGGGATGATTCAAGAAGTAGCTGAAACCTTAATCCAATATCATTGGTATAGTCATGGAAAGAAGCCAATAGTGACTTCTGAAACGGGCGTAGAAACTGGAAGTGTTAGGCTGATGCGAAAGTACATGGCTGGAAAACCGCTTCCTTTCAAGCCTGAGCAATGGAAAGAAATTGTTAGTCAAGCCTTTGGAATACTAAATGATAATGATTGGTATCCGCTGGCCACTTTAATAATTGGGCTTCCAGACGAAAAGGAAGAAGATGTGTTGGAAACACTTGAGTTGATGGACGACTTGAAAGATTACTACGCCTTCTTCGTCCCATTGCTTTTCGTCCCGCTGGAAAACTGTCTACTGATGAAAAAACGTGGAGCAGAACTTGATTCTCTTTCAATGGCTCGCTGGGAATTCCTCATCCGATGTTGGGAGTATAATATTAGAGTATGGCGGGACTCGTTCTTAGAATACAGAATTCATAACCCGCTACTTTACAAAATTGTTAAGCGAATAGTGATTCCATCGGTGGGAAGGTTAGCGGGAATCTATTACGGAGCGAAACATGGTAAAATGATGAAAACCGCCATTCGGAAAATGGCGAGTGCTTAAACATCTATTTCGGAATTTTTAACATTGCCAAATCCGCGACATCAAGCCTTGACAACAGACCAACTGAAGACTTATCAGAGTCCGTCTCCAACAGAAGGTTATAACGCCTTTCATAAATCAATAATTACATTACCAGATTTAACATGGCTCCAAGTATCTCTGCCTGAAACTTGATCTTGAAGCTTTTAGTAATTATAGAAACACGCTTTCTCTCCAGCTTTTCAAAAGTCTTTCACATTCTTCTTTTACCTGTTTGTTTCGGCTTTTCTTTTTCAATACTTTAAGGAATTCTATGCGTTTTTGAACCGAACGCGTTTCTGCTGCACCGCCAAAGTACAGCTTGCCTTCAACATATTCTTTCATGTGATTTACTTTTTGTATGAAGAGACTAGCTGCATCCACCGGATTTTGCACGGCGTACTTATTTGCCCAGATTGAAGCGTCTGCTTCGCGGAGTTGGGTTAAGCCGTCAATTTCTACTATGCTACCGATGTACGTCCTTAAAGAATTGTAGCAGTCAGCAGTTTTGATAAGTTTCAATGCTTGTCTCACTTTCTGTTTGAAGATTAGGCTTCCCTTAACCCTTAAACGATGTTTGTAACCTTTCTTGACAAGCTCCCTAGCTTTTTTAACCTCCTCGGTTGTGTAGATTCTCCTTGGAAATTCCAATTAGATTTTGACCCCTAGCAGCTGATAAAGAAACTTAGATAAAACAGATTTTTGACTCAGTCTACTGCCTTGTAGATTTTTAGGGTGTGGTTTCCTGAAACCATTTGAACCACGCCACGTTTTTCCAGCTGCTCAAGGAAGTCTTTCGCTGCACTTATTCTCACGTTCAAACGTGAAGCCACAACGTATGGTGTTAGAACTCGCATTTTTTTCAGTTCGCCTATTATCTTTTCGTTTTCCGGGTCTGGCGGGACTATGGCAGATGGTTTCTTTTCTTTAAGCCCTGATGTTTTCTCCTTTTTCTTTTTCTCCTGTTTGTCTTTCCTGCTTTGCATGCGTTCTACTTGCTTTAAACTGAGTCTCTTTTTCCCACCCATAGATTGGTTCCTCGTCTTGTGAAAGTGGAAAACGCTACTTATAGGATTTTCTTATTTAAGATGTATGTTTTGGTTTGTATAAAAAGGGAGAATGAAGAAAGAGAAGTTATTTGCCCATGACTTTTCTAGCAGCAATTTCTATGTCTTCAGCTTTTATTGTTTTCCTTCCAGCGTGCATCGCGAAGTCTAGGGCTTCTTTCGCGATTTTTGTTCCTATCTTTTCTAATTCTTTTGCCAGTTCTTTTGCTGCTGCTTCGCTTACTCTTTCAGCTCCAGCTTTTTTGCATAATCTGTGCATTGGAGCAACCGCTAATTCTAAACCAGCCATAAAGACTCCTCTGTAGCCTCTTTTTCTATTTAAAGCAATATTTAACGTTTATTGCTCTCTATTTGCCAAAATCTTCCATTAAAGCTTAGTAATATTCAGATAAGAGAGGAAATTATAAAAAGAAAACTAGTCTATCGAAAGCGTGGTTCAAGATGAAGTTTGTTGACGCCCATGTACATCTTTCAGACGAGGAATATGCTGAGGATATAGATGAGATAATTGCTGAAGCAAAGAATTCGAATGTCGCCGTTTTGGTTTCTAACTACAGTAGTGGAGCATTAAACTCGTAGGAGAAGATTTCATGCGTTTAATGAGAGTAAAACAACAGTACCTTGATCTAATTAGGAATGGACAAAAAACGCTTGAGGTTCGGGTAGGTTACCCTAACATTAGAACAATCCAACCGGGAGAACGCATTAAGCTTGCCTCTCGTACAGAAACGATTGTCATTCGCGTTAAAGACATACGCAAATATCCAACCTTAGACGGTATGTTGAACGATGAAGACTCAAATCGAATTGTCCCAGGTTTAACGAAAGCTCAGGTCTCAAGACGTTTAAAGAAAATCTATCCACGACATCTCGAAAAGCTGGGGGTGTTTGTTCTTGAAATTCAAGCGGAGCCGCAAAACTAACACTGATTAAAGGTTAATACTAAATTAATTTTAGATAGTTTGAATTATTAACAATGCGGAGTGGATAGGATGGAGTCTGATGATAAGAAGCAGTGGAATGAGGCTGCCGAGAGCTGGGTCGAGTTTGTCCGAAGCGGCAAGAATTACTACTCGGAATATCTAAACGGCCCAGCATTAAAGCGGATGATTGGAGACGTTGAAGGGAAGAAGATGCTCGATATGGGCTGTGGTGAGGGCTACTTCTCAAGATTTTTCGCGAAAGCCGGTGCAGAAGTCACAGGTATCGACCTCAGTGAAGCCCTGATCAAGGCAGCGGTAGAGGAGGAAGAAAGACACCCCCTCGGAGTCAAGTACTTTGCTGCTGACGCAGCGAATCTGAACATGCTCGAATCAGAGAGCTTCGATGTCGCATTCTGCTACATGGCGCTGTTGGACATACGGGACTACGAGGGGGCGATATCCGAGGCATCTCGTGTCCTGAAGACAGGGGGAAGATTTGTCGTTTTGATGGAGCATCCTTGCTTCACACTATTTCGGGTTCTGGATGGGAAGGTAGTGGGCGGATGGGAGACACGCCTCTGTGAAGACGGTTCGAAGGAGTACTTGTACTACTGGATTTACGATTATTTACGGAGGCACAGCTATACCGTCGAGTGGAAACATGATCGACTACCATCAAGCTTCGTGACAACGGGTTTTCACCGAACCCTTTCCGACTACGTAAACGCTCT
>JAOZHM010000164.1 GCA_026014845.1 Candidatus Bathyarchaeota archaeon | reverse complement strand
GACTGTAAGCATCTTCCTGAGAGAATTACGAGAGGTCTGGGAAAAAGCCAAACCAAATCCAACGAGTCTGGTAGTCTCTGCTGCCAAAAACTTGGGGATAGTAGAGAACGAAACTGATGAAAATGCTCTAAAACAGCTGGAGGATTTCTGGGCTAAAAACAAAGTTGCAGGAGAATCTTTCATTAACTTTGAAACAGCCTTGCTTAGACTGGGCAAAAATTTCTGTAGAAAGGGAAAATGCCGTTCTTGTCCAGTTGAAAGAGATTGCTTAAATCCTAAGGCGCCTTAACATAAGTTATGACTTCTATCGGACATCCTTCACGAAGCTTCAGCTTCTTATTCCACTCATCTCCAACAGCTATAAGGGAGAAAATCCCTGAAATCTCAGCCTTCGATTTCCGAACTAAATTAACCAACGCGACTTGAGTTTCACCAGTCTTAATCATGTCATCCACGATCATGACGCTGTCCCTCCTTTTAATGGCGTCCTTCGGAACATAGAGCGTCACAGTTACCCCTGAATCCCTAAGCGCATAAGTTTCTTCAAGAAAAGCCTTAACCCCAACTTCCTTGCTTCTCTTCGCTATCACCAAGTTAACTCCAAGGGCGTTAGCAACCATAGTACCCAAAGGAATTCCATCCACAGCTGCTGTTAAAACCTTTGTGACACGTTTTCCAGCAAAATTTGAGAGTGCATGGTTGGCTGCTTGCTGAAGGATGTTAGAGTCACCTATGATCTCAGTGTTATCAAAGTATCCGTCGTCATTGAATTTTATTCTGCTTCGAAGCTCCCTTTCCAAACCAACAATTTTCGTCAACACTTTCCAAAGTTGTTTTGCCCTCGCAGTATTCGGCAAGACATGCCCTTTCGCGTATCTACTTAAAACAGTCACTGGCAACCCAGTCTTAGACGACAACTCACGATACGTGATATTCCTCTTATATTTTGCAGTTCTAAGCAACTCAATGGTCATTAGACGAAGTTTAAGCTCTTCTGCATGTGTGCTCATAACCATCCCCCTTATACATCGATAAGTTAAAGACTGAAGTATTTACCATTTATTATTGCATTACTAATTTATAATTTCCGTTCGGAAATCGAACAAGAGTGGCGGGTCCGCTGGGATTTGAACCCAGGATCTTCGGCTTAGAAGGCCGACGCGCTTTCTGGGACAATACTATCCAAGCTGCGCCACGGACCCGGGAGTTTTCATATATAATTGTTGAATATAGTTTTATCTATTCATGTTCAAGTTGTGAATTTTGGAACATTCTTATGGAAATTTTTTCCTTAAACTTTTTAAGACGGTAATTGATTACTCACTATAAGGAGAGGGGTGTACATGCCTGAAGTTCACATTAGTGATTCCTATCCCTCTGGTGAGCTATATACGTCTTATAAAATATCACAAGACACCTTTATGACATTGTTCAACATATTCTGAGAGAGATGGAAATGCATTATGAAAGAACCGGACGCGGTTCTGAGACTATCTATACGGTTAATCCTAGGGTTTTGCGAGACGAAATAGAAAAGAAAGTTAAAAGTGAAAAATTAACTACCGTGAATATTTGCCGTACAATCCTGGCTCTCTTTTATGGAAGTGAACTTCGTGAAGAAGATGATTTCTACGTTACAACAACCAGTCGTGGTCGAAGAAACTATCATATTAAGGTCAATACTCATACGTTAAAGCCAATGCATAGGTTTGTTTGACTCTGTTTTACTCGATGTAAATTGCTGGCCGACATGGCATAGACAACCTAGCTCTTAGTTTAGGGTCATAGCGTTCCTTTTCATCTTCACTGTAAACTATGATGCGGGCCTTAAACCTGTCCGCCAGAAAGTCTTTTGCTTCCTCGATTACCTCTTTTTCCTTTAACGTGCCGATTTTTAACAGATTTGCCCTTCTTTTTTCAGGTATCTTGCTCATTTCTTGCACTACTTTAGAAGCGAATTTTGCAATCTCCCTGAGTTTCCCCTTTAAATCATCTTCTGCAGCGAATTCTCTCATAATTTCGTTTAGCTTCACTTCTCCATGCTTTGATTTCTCCAATACTTTCAAGTAGACTTTCCATTTCCATGGGGAAGCTGTGTAATAGCATATTTTTTGTGGGGTTACTTTTGTTGCTTTCAGTATGTTTAGCGTGTCTTCAATAATTTCTTTTATCAGATTCTCCTTTTCCTCTGCTTGATCATTTACGAGTTCTTCTTTTGCTTGTGGCCATTTTGCAAGTGAGATGAAGTGTTCCTCTTTCATTTCGCTCCATAGTTCTTCGCATATGTGTGGTGCAAATGGCGCAAGTAGCTTTAGCCATGTTTTCAATGCTTCTTTCAGAATTCTTGTGTTTGCTTCTCCTTTTCTGTGTATGTACCAGCGAAAGTCGTTCCAGATTTCAAACAGGGCTATTTCCAGGGCTGTTCTTGTTTTCATCTCTTCAAGATTTTTCGTTACTTCGGATACGCGATGTTGCAGTGTGCTGATTAGCCATTTTTCTAAATGTCCATTTTCACCGCTTTCCGCACTTTCTATTATGGATTTTGCAAAGTGGTAGAAGGATTCAAGTTTGTTTCGTGTGTCTCGGATGTTTTCGCTTCTCCAGTCCACCGTGCTAGAAAGGTCCGCGGCAAAGGCTATGTATAACCTGTAAAGGTCTGCACAGTATTTTCTTGGTATGTTGACAAGAGGTATGACATTGCCTCTTGACTTGGACATCTTTGCTCCCTCTCTGATCACGTATTCGTTAAGACTTATCATTTTTGGCCAGTATTTCTTCGCGAATATCCCTGCATGGTTGAAGACAAAGAAGGTTAAGTGGTTCGTTATGTGACCTACAGCACTGTGTCTCTGATCATTAGGATACCAGTATTCAAATTCCCTTTTCATGACTTCAATCAAGTCTTTATCTATTCCCGTTGTTTTTTCAACTTCTTCTGGATTTCCTTTGTTAAGCAGGATATAATCCCAGAACTCATCTCTGAGTTGTTCTGGTTTTATTTCGTTCCTTTTGATGTGGTGTATTATTGTATACAAACACATATAGATAGTTGAATCGCTCAGCGATTCTATTATCCATTTCCCGTCCCATGGCAAGGGTGTTCCTATTCCTCTTTTTCTTGCACATGGCCTTTCGTGCAGCCATTCTATTGTATCCTCGAAAAGTTTGCGATAGATTTTTGGGTGAATTTTCATTGGCGCTAGACATTCTCTAGCAAGTTTTTTCCATCCTTCACTACCATAGTTTATGAACCACTGATCCGGCAAAACCGCAACTATGACTTTTCCACCGCACCTGCACTTAACAGGCTTTTCCAAAGACGTAACTTCATACATTTTGTCGGATTTGTTCTGTTTTTTCAAATCTTCAAATATCTTGTCTTTGGCTTGCTGAACGGTTAATCCTTTGTATCCGCCGCATATCGGCTTCAAGATTCCATTGTAGAATTCAGTCTTGTACAGGTTCTCCGTAGCCTTGTCTATTTTTTCTGCATCTTTTATGTTTTTAACACCAAATTTCCGGCATTCCTCTGTTGCAGGGAACTCTCCATAGTCCTTCACTTGAATTATGGATATCGGCTTGATTTTTTTGATTTGGTCTGCAGAGATTTCATATTCCTTTAATTTATCGGGATGCTCTTGGAGATCTTTCAACCCAATGTGATCCCATGGTGCATGAGCTGGAACAGAATAGACCACACCTGTGGCCTCATTCGCGTCG
This sequence comes from Candidatus Bathyarchaeota archaeon, assembly GCA_026014845.1. Classification (GTDB taxonomy): domain Archaea; phylum Thermoproteota; class Bathyarchaeia; order Bathyarchaeales; family Bathycorpusculaceae; genus SOJA01. The sequence goes on along the minus strand of JAOZHM010000164.1, from coordinate 221 downwards.
ACGAAATTTGCTGGCAGGATTACGGCTTCTTTGTGTAATAAGGGAACCTTGACATGTTTTCCGATGAGTGCTTTCCCCTCTAACCTTTCTCTAACTCTAATCTTCCTGCCTTGTTTTTCCAATTTTCTAAGAGAATGCTCCGAAACAATCCAGTTTTCTCCGTCAACATCAGCTTTGACGTACTCTTCCTTTGGGTTGACCCAGATGTTCGTAACCCCAAG
>JAOZHM010000163.1 GCA_026014845.1 Candidatus Bathyarchaeota archaeon | reverse complement strand
CATCAGTTGTGTGTGAATGTGCAATTGCCTCCTGAACGGGGTGGACTTAACGGTGCAGCCTTGTACATTGACACTGAGAACACTTTTAGAACTGAGCGTATTGTTCAGATGGCTAGGCATTTGGAGCTTGATCCTGAGGAAGTGGCTAAGAATATCATTTACGCTGAGGCTTACACTTCTGATCATCAGATGTTTCTTCTCGATAATGCTGATGAGATCATTAAGAAAAATAATGTTAGGCTGATTATTGTTGATTCTTTGACTTCCCACTTCAGAAGTGAGTACCTTGGGCGTGAAATGTTGGCTCGTAGGCAGCAGAGGCTGAACAAGCACATGCATAAGCTTATTCGTTTGGCTAGGGCTTTCAATACTGTGGCTGTTGTGACAAATCAGGTTATGGCTAAACCTGACGTCTTCTTCGGAAATGCTGTTCATCCAATCGGCGGCCACATTGTTGCCCACACGAGTAATACGCGAATTTCTTTAAGGAAGGCTTCTCGTGGTCCTGTGCGGATTGCCCGCTTGGTTGCCTGTCCCTATTTGCCTGAGGGAGAGGAAATATTCAAAGTAACTGAGGGCGGCCTAGAAGATGTTTCTGAAGACGATAAAGTGAAACCCCGTAGGCGTTAACCATGCCTGTCTCGTCAGCTTTGGTTACAAGGTTCTTTCAGCTTCTGGTTAATCGGCGGTTTGCAGAGGGAGAGCGTGAACTTGAGAGAATTAAGGAGAAGATGCATAAGACTGAGTGGAACAGAGGCTATTTTAGGGCTTTGTATGGAATGTTAATTGCGCGGAAATCAAACAACGACAATTATGCGTTTTTGTCGAAGCTGGATTTTAATGATAAGAACGTTTTGCAGAATTATAGAAAAGAGTTTCGGGGGCATGTGAAAAGCAAGCTTCACGGGGATTTTGACCGTGGATTTTTTTCGGCTTGGGCTAAGTTTATGCGTATCCTCAGCAAATTGGCTATGGATAATTCCGAAGCGAAAAGTGTGATATCCGAGAAGGCGAAATCTAAAATCGTTGAGAAGGATAAAAGTCAAGCGAAAATTGAGAGTTTTTTGAGAGTGAAGGCTTAGCTTAAGCTATGGTGGTAGCGATTATTGTGTATAGTAGGACCCAGAAGACTATCCACGAAATGAAGTAGATGCCTATTCCCATGGTTAGGAGTTTCTGCGGTTTTTCCACTTGGAGTGAAAATTTGGATTTTATGATGTAATAGGATATTAAGTAAATGACTAGTGCTATGGACACGCCGTTGAGTAAAGTGGTGTAGGTAGGATTCTGCTTGACTATTGTGTTCGTTGCTAAACCGAAGACTGCGCATATCACGGCTGCTGTTATGCCTAGGGCGAGTCTCAGCCAGTAAATGATTTCTAGGGTTTTCATGGTTTTTCAGCCTTTGCAATTAATGTTTTAGTTTCAGATTTAAAGCTGCCTATTTATAGTTTTGGTGGTTATAGTTTCTTGGAAAGTGAAGCGAGTTGACGAAGAAGCAATTTACAAGTTTTGACGTTAATGCTGTTGTTCGCGAGTTAAGCGAGGCTATTTTGGATTCTCGTGTCAGCAACGTTTACCAATTAAGCAGTAAGACCTTGCTTTTTAAGCTTCGTAAGACTGATATGCCTGTCTTTTGGCTGATTTTAGAGGCTGGTAGACGTTTACATTTAACTTCTTACGCGGTGGAGAAGCCTAAGGTTCCTCCTGCTTTTTGTATGGCTTTGAGGAAGTATTTGCGGAATTGTTGGTTGACTGGTGTTGAGCAGTATGAGTTTGAGCGTGTTGTCGTTTTTACTTTTAAGACTAAGGCTGGTGTTATGCGGCTTTTTTTGGAGCTTTTCGGAGACGGCAACATCATTTTAGTTGGTGAGAATGACAAGATTTTGCAAGCTTTGACCTATAAGCGTATGCGAGATCGGAACGTTCTTCGCGGTGAGGTTTTTCGTTTTGCTCCTCCTAGTGGGAAAAATCCGTTAAAAGTTAGTAAAGAAGAGTTGTTGCAAGAGTTGCGGAATTTTGGTGATGTTGAGGTTGTTAGGGTTCTTGCAAGGTTTTTGGGTGTTGGTGGTTTTTATGCTGAGGAGGTTTTGTTGAGGGCTGGTGTTGACAAGAAAACGCCTTGTAATGCTTTAAGTGATGCCATGGTTGATGGTGTGTTTGAGAATTTGCATGATATGCTTTCTCAAGTTACTAGCGGAAAGTTGGAGCCTTGGGTTGTTTTGGATGAGGCTGGTGGTTTTGTTGATGTTGTGCCTTTTAGGCTTAGGTGTTACGCTGGTTTTACGCGTCAGTCTTATGAAGGTTTTAATGAGGCTTTGGATGAGTTTTATGTTAGGGTTGGTGCAATTCAGAAGGCGTTAGTTACAGCCGTTGGGAATGTTGAGGAGTTAGAGCGTGAGGCGGAGAGGCTTAAGAGGATTATTGCCAGCCAAGAGAAGGTTTTGGTTGAGGCTGAAGCTAAAGCTGATAGAGACAAGCGCATTGGCGACGTTATTTACGCGCATAGTGGTGAGCTTCAAGGGTTGTTGGAGCGGTTTTTGGCTGGTAAGACAGGTGGAAAAGAGTGGAGTGAGATTGTTTCTGAGGTTTTGGCTGAGAAGGCTGGTTTAAAACTTGGGGTGTTTGAGTCTTTTGTTTCTAAGGGTTTAGTGGTTAATGTTTGTGTGGATGATTTTTGTTTTGGTTTGAGTTTGCGGAAGAGTTTGTTTGATAATGCTGCAAGGTTTTATGAGCGGGGTAAGCGGGCTAAGCGGAAGATGAAAGGTGCACGGGCTGCTTTGGAAGAGACGCGTAAGAAGTTGGAGGAAGTTGAAGCTAAGATTGGTGAGGCTGAAGAGTTAGGGAAGATTAAGCCAGCCAAAGCGGTTGAGGAGATTGTTGAGCGTAGGATTAAGCGTAAGGAGTGGTTTGAGAAGTTTAGGTGGTTTGTTTCTTCTGACGGTTTTTTGGTTGTGGCTGGTAAGGACGCAGTCAGCAACGAGGTTTTGGTTAAAAAATATACTGGGGCTGATGACGTGGTTTTTCATGCCGACGTTGTTGGTGCGCCCTTTGTTGTTGTTAAAACTGAAGGTAAGAAACCTAATGAACAGTGTTTGCGTGAAGCCAGCGAGTTTGCTGCTGCCTTTTCTAGGGGTTGGCGTGAAGGCTTCGCCAGTGTGGATCTTTATTGGGTTAAGCCTGAACAGCTAAGTAAGGGTGGGCTTTCAGGCGAGTATGTTCCTCGTGGCGGTTTTGTTGTTCGTGGAAAGCGTAATTGGATGCGTGGAGCTCCGCTTAAAATGGCGATTGGGGTTGTCGTTGAAGATGGCGAAGTTAAGTTTGCTGGGGGACCTGTTGACTCTGTTAAAGCTAAAACGAATGCTTATGTGGTCATTGTGCCCGGAGACTTGAAGGGTAAAGCGTTTTGTAAGCGTGTTTTGAAGATTTTGGCTGGAAAAATACCTAAAGAACATGGTGAAAAGGTTTTGAAGTCTTCAGTTGAGGATATTAGGAGGTTTATCCCGTACAGTAAAGGCAGAATATTGGAGTAACTTGTCAAAAGAATGTATAACTGGGTGCACAAAATTCAAAAGAACATTTAAACCTTACATATGTTTCTGTGCGGAAAAATCTATACGGGGTCTTTGGAAAATCTTCGATAGAAAATTGCTACAAACGGTACTTTGGTTATAAACTAGAAAGAAATGATCATTGTTAGACTT
>JAOZHM010000162.1 GCA_026014845.1 Candidatus Bathyarchaeota archaeon | reverse complement strand
TTTCTTCACAAGCCAAAACTACTCATCTTAGACGAACCCTTAAGCGGTTTAGATCCAAAGTCGGCTAGAATCATAAAGGATCTCCTACGCAAGCTAACAGCCCAAGGAGTAACAACCATCATGTCAACCCACATTCTAGAGATCGCACAGGCCATGTGCGACCGCATAGCCATAATGTTCGAAGGAAGGTTATTGGCTTTAGGTAACATGGAGGAGCTAAGGCAGAAGGCGAGGCTGCCCGGATCAGATCTAGAAGAAATCTTCCTGAAACTTACGGGAACAGCGGACATAAGAGAGGTCGTTGAGGCGCTTCTTAAATGAACTGGAAGAACGTTGTTAGGCTTATTAGCGTTGAAATAAAGTCTGGAAGACTGATTAGGGGTCAAAGGCTGAGAAGGTATCGAGAAAGCAGGATTTTTCAATATCTATTGTATGGGGGCGCCTGCGTCCTAGGATTGACGATAGGACTAGCCGTCGGAAACTTCTATAGCGGGATGCCTGACTCTGAACTGAAACGCTTGATATATCAAGGCGCTTACTATCTTTTCCCATCCCTCCCCACCCTAATTCTCATTTCAAGCATGGTTTTCACCATGATGGGGCAAATTCAGCGAGCCGGAGTAAGATCTTCAATCCAACCTCCGTACTGGCTGCCCATCACATGGGAGGAGCACACTTTAGCCTCCACTCTAGCTCATCTTATTGGCGTCCCCTTGGTTTCCATCATTCTAATTGGTTCAGCCATAGCAGCCTTCTCCATTTTTCTGGGAGAGTTGCCTCTTGCCACTTTCACGATTTTTGCCTTGCTGGCTACCGCTTTCTTGGCTAGCACGACCACGGAGATTTTCAAAGTTTTGCAAGTGAGGCTTACAGGAGCTGTTTACAAGTCTTCTGGGAAGGCAGCTGTTTGGGTGAGGTTCATTGGGTCCATACTTTTCTTGATTGCCTTCTACGTGGTTTGGTTTGCCCTCACGTCTGGCGCTGGCTTCGTTGCCCTCATTGAAGTTGTTGCTGGTGGTCAAGAAGCGGTTTGGTTCGTTCCCTACCTCTGGTTAGGGTTGACTTTAGTTTCTTTTATGAGTGGATTGCTAGTGCAAACCATTATTTTTTCGCTGGCTTCGCTTCTGTTTATTCTCGTCCTCTTCTACTTGGCGGTTAGATTGAATGCTAAGTTTGGGTTGTATGAGCCGCCGGCAATTACGGTTTCCAGAGGAGTTTATGCTCCAAAAGTTGGTTTCTTGGGAAAGCTTGGTTTTTCCTCATTGGAGGCTGCTGTGATAAGGAAAGATATTAAGGCTTTTACGAGACGACGGGAACTCATGTACATTTTCGTAATGCCTCTAGTTTTCATACTTATGCCGTTGATGCAGCAGTTGGGATTGTTGGGCGAGCCTGCTGCGCCTGAAGCTTCTCGTTTCCTTTTCGCTTGGATACTTCTTGGGCCTGGATCTATAATGGCTGTTATGTTGGGCACCATGATTATCGGCGAGGAGGGCAGGGCTGTGTGGCATTTCTTTTCTTCGCCCATCACTGCGCGAAGCTTGGTCAAGTGTAAGTATGCCTTTATAGTCATCTTTTCATGCGTAGTAACGTTGGTGTGTGGTGTTATTGGAATTCTAGTCATGTGTCCTTCGCCAGACATTACTATTGCATTGTTAATAGAATCCATTTTGCTAATCTTCGCTCTAGGCGCTGTTTCCCTCGGAGCAGGAATAAAAGGAGCCGACTTTGCCGAAGTTCCGAGGGCTAGAATGGTTAGGCCGTTAACGTCTCTTGTCACCATGATCTTATGCTTGGTCTTAGCGTCGGCAATATTCTCTCCCCTCCTTCTACACAGAGTTACGATATACATACCTATTCCTGTGTCCCTGCCAAAAATAGACCTCTACGCTGCAGTTTCCATAAGCGCGGTTATGGCTTTCGTCGTAACCTTTGTATTCTATAGAATGGCCCTCAAAAATGCGCAGGAATTCTTGAGAAAGGCTGAGATTTAGACATACCAATTGAACAATTTTGAATCATTAGGTGGTTCTTTTCGTAACATCTGACCTCACAAGTTTAAGAGCGGCTATTAGGATAGAGGTGATTGTGTAAACGG
>JAOZHM010000161.1 GCA_026014845.1 Candidatus Bathyarchaeota archaeon | reverse complement strand
TGCCATTCTTCTAGAACCGTGAATCCCACGTGCTCCAAGAATGCTCTCATCCATTTAGTTGCGGGGATGGCTTCGCTTACACCTGTGTGGGGACCAGAGTAGGTGCAGAAGCAAACAGCGTACTTGCCTGGTCTTATGGGACAACAGGGAACAATAACGCTAGAGCTGAAATATGTTTTTAGCATGCGTTTAACGTAGTTCACCAGCATCTTGGTTGGAAGCCATTGATGCACAGCTGAGCCGAGAAAAACAAGGTCATACGCGAGCAAGTCCACGTCTGTTTCCTCATCAACTTTAACGATCGCTACATCGTGTTCCTTCCTTCTCAATACTTCTGCTATTCGCTTAGCTACGTTTTCCGTATTTCCTGTAACAGAAGAATACAAAACCAAACTTTTTATCATCATGCTATTTTCTCTGGTTCATCCTTTAAACGAAGATTGGTTTAAAACCCTTCCCAAGCCTTTAAACAACTGTTTGAACTTATTCCACCGGCGTCAAAATGCCCCGAACCCTTCAAAGTAGCTTACAGCTGTTCGGATTCTAAGGAAATGAGGTTAATTGTTATGTATATCTCTTCGGATTCTTCATCCTGCCACAGGTTTACCCTTGCGTCTTGCGCCAGAAACAGCAAAAGAATGAATGTGCGAATGGCTTCCAGCCGCTTGACGCCTTTGACCAGAGTTGAAAACTGTATAATTCCAGTGCCTTTCACCTTCTGCAAAAGAGAAGTGTAAAGCTTCTCCATTTGCAGTTCAATTTCCATCAAGTACAAGTCTAATTGCGGCAGAATTTCCGAAGGGGTTGGGAGGATAGGTTCTGAAACAGCTTTTTGTAGACGGATGAGTTTCTCACCTTTTAGGACGTCGTCTAGAACTTCCAGCAGATGTCGTATGGTTGTTGAAGTTAACTCATGCCTTAACGGTAGAAACAAGGGTGGAGGGAGAAAGTCCTTTGGGGGCTTTGGTGGCGACGGCGGTTCTTGAAGTTTGAGCAGAAGCTTTGACTTCATCAAGTATATGAGGGCTGAAGAATCCAAGGCTACACCTGACGCCCTGAAGTCTACCCGTCCAGTTTTTTCCATTTCTTCAAGAAATGACGTAAGCAAATATGCAATGTTGATGTTCCAAGGTGTAAGCTTTTCAAGTTTGCGAAACTCGAAGAGGATGTTCCATGGGGGGCGCATATAAAACGGCTTTTTGATGGTTGCAGAAGCCATTAACTTGGCACCTCTAGAAACTTTGCTGAAATAATGTTTGCAACTCCGTTGCGTTCATATACCCCATAGACTTTTTGCGCTTTACTCACCATTTCAGGCTTCAATGTGACAACTACAAACTGATTTCTCTCTGACTCTTCTAAGAGCAGGTCAGCTAGTTTTGACACGTGGAAAGCATCCAAATGGGCGTCTATTTCGTCGAGAATGTAGAAAGAGGCGGGGGTAAACTCCTTGAGAGCAAATATGAAGGCAACAGCGGCAACTGAACGTTCACCGCCGCTGGCCCCGCTTACAACTATCGAAGGTTTATTTGGAAACTGAACAATCATGTCGGCGCCGCCTGAGAAGGGATCATCCATGTTTTCAAGCTTCAAAGTGACGTTTCCACCTCCAGTGAGCTTTGAGAAGTATTCTTGGAGATTTTGATTGATTTTTTCGAAGGCTTCCATGAAGACCTTGCGTTTTTTACGCTCAACTTCATCCATAAACCGTACGATTGCCTGTTTTTCCCTTTCAAGCTCGTTTAACCTTAATGAGAGTTCTTTGTAGCGTGAAATTTGTTCAGCATAATGAGATAAGGCAAGCTGGTTTACTGCACCTATTCTTTCAAGTTCAAACTGCATCATTCTCATGGATGTTTCGGCTTCTTGAACCTGTTTCAGAGTCACTTCTAATGGCTGCTCGTAACCAAATTGTCTAAGCTGATTTTGATGTTGCTCAAGATGCAGTAACGACGTTTGAATTTTTAGCTGAAGCTGGTTCAGCAAACGGTCAGCTGGTTCATATTCTGAGTCAAGCTTGCGCAGTTCTTTGTCTATGTCATCTATTTGCGCTGTGAATTTTTTAGTTTCTTCCCTTGCTGAAAAAACAGTCTTGGAGAGTTCAATGCGGGTTTTTTCCAGTTCCGTCACCTCTTGATTTAGCGATTCTCTCTCCTGCAGTGCGGCACCTGCTTCTTTTTCAACTCTTCTCAGTTGTTGTTCAACTTTTGAGAGTTGAATTTTCGCGTTTTTGTATCCAACCCTTAAAACATTGTCGAATTGTGATTGAAGCGTTGATATTTCTGTTTGAATGGTGCCCAGTTTCTGCCTTAAAGTGATTATTTCTTCAGATCGCCTTTCCCTTTCAATCTCCATTTCTTGAATGTGAACTGGATCCGCCTTCTTTCTTAGCTGAGCCAGTTCCTTCTGGAGTTTTCGCATCTCTTTTTGAGTAGAACTCCTTTCAACTCTGTGAATCCACATTTGAGATTTTTCGTTTTGGATTTCCTTCTCAAAACGTTTAATACGATTGCCTACTCGTTTGATGTTGGCTTTTGATCTTCTAAAGCTTCTTTTTACTCTAGCTATTTCACTGTCAAGTGTGGCTATGGCTTCTGACAATCGGGCAATTTCAACACGAGTCTTGTCAATGTCTTCTTCAAAAGAAGTTATGTCACTGCTTCTTCTTGAGAGATGTTGCTGAAGGGCTGCAACAGCTTCGTCAAGGCTTTTGATTGCTGCTTCGCTTGGGATTATGGTGGAGAAGTCTATTGGGGCACGATAGTAACCGCTTTCCAGTGCACCGCCAACTTCGTATAGATCTCCGTTGACTGTGACGGCCCGGTAGCCCTCGTTGGATATGGCTAATGCAGTCTTGTCGTTTGAGACTACTAATGTGTCGCCGAATACGAAATGGACGGCAGGCTCGTACCGTTTTGCACATTTTACAAAGTATGAAGCTG
>JAOZHM010000160.1 GCA_026014845.1 Candidatus Bathyarchaeota archaeon | reverse complement strand
ATGTTTCAACTCAGATTTTTTCAAATAATTCTTCTTCAACGCAAATATGGCAGCGACAAAAATGAAAGAAACAACATATGCTTCGTATTGATGACCTAACATATGATGACATAGCGTCTGCGATACGAATGCCATGCCGAACCAAGGGATAGTCGGTATTAAAGCAGATGGAGCCTTAAATGAAAAGAATGCCAAAGGACCAAAGAGAAGAGCAACATAGAATAGTTTGATGTGACCATCGTACGCTAAAGCTTGAACAGCGTTCCATGGTCTTAAAACAATCAGCAAGGGTATTTCCAATGGATCTCTTGCTCCTAAAATGGAAAAATTCGAAGACCCCAGAAACTCTCCCATGGCCTCCGGGTTTATCGGAAAGAAAGTATTGCGTTGCCAAATTGTAAACCAATACCAAACAATGCTTATTATCATGGTAATAAACGGAATGAGCAGCTTCTTTTCAGCAGGTTTTTCTCTCCTAATTGTCGAAAGGATCGGCACTCTGTATCTCCATGCAATATAGATGCCGACAAAAAACATGATTAGAGCTACATGCTCCTCACACATAAGCGCCAAGAACACGAACAGAAAATATTTGGGCCAATCTCCTTTCATAACATAATAAACGATGTACGTGAAAAAAAGTGGCAGAAACACTTGTATATGAAAGTCATACCAATTCACGAAATGCACAGCTGGAAACATCAAATATGCAAATGCAAAAATTAGCCCCACAATTCTGCCGCCAGCGTTTTCTTTTGCAAGTTTATAGATTGGAACAGCTGCAAGTGCCAGAATAAATGACTGCAACACCAACAACGTTTCGGGTGTTGGCATTATCCAATAAAAAGGTAAAATGAGAAAAAGTATGGGACTGAAGTGAACACCAAAAAAGCTGCCGGTTGGATTGATAAATAGTTCTGGTGTATGATAAAAGAAACCTTGACCATTTGCTGTTGTCCATAAGGACTGAGTGAAGATTCCTAGATCCCACGCATAGGTTCCAAACGCATAATGCTTCATTATAGTGAAATATGAAAAAACGATTGTGTAAACGCCTATGGCAATTGCCACAAAGAATACACTTCGATCAATATTGAACACTTTTTGACTTAGAATTTTTTCGAAGTTTTCAATATCAAATTTTTTTAGAAAGTTTTTTAATTTACTCATGTTCTAATTCTCGCTTTTTCCGTCGCAGTTCCTCTTATAAGTAAGCGCTAGAGAATACTAAAACCATTTTCTCTCTCTTTCACGTTCTTCATCGCGTATCATTAGGAGCCACCCTGAGTGATTTAATATTTTCGATTGATGGAGAAGATGTAAGAAAAAAAATCTTTTATTTCGTTTATAGTTAGCTTTGATCTTCCCTTTTTCCTGTTGACAAAGGTTATTGGTATTTCCCTTATTCTGAATTTTCCCAGATTAGCTTGCCTGATTGTTTCTATCTGTATTTCGTAGGTTCGGCTATGCAAATCATTTATTATCCCTCTGACAAGCTTCGTGGAGTAACACCGCATTCCACTAGTGTAATCGGATATTTTTGCGTTAATCCTTAACTTGGTGAGCAGATTAGCTACTTTGCTTACTGCCAAACGTATTATACTCCAGTCTCTTGCACTACCCCCTTGGCAATATCTACTTCCAACGACCAGGTCAAAACCTTTTTTGACTGGAGCTATCAACTTGGGAATTTCTTTTGGGTTGTGCGAATAGTCAGCATCCATTGTAATTATATACTTTGGAGGATTTCTTACTGACAAGAATATCCTGAAGCCATCGGTTATCGCTGTTCCCAGTCCAAACTTTTTCGGTCTTTCAAACAGCAGAATATTATCATGTTTTCTTTGACATTTTCTCACTATGTCTGATGTTCCGTCAGGGCTGGAATCATCTATAACAAGAATGGAAGTATTCAAGTCTAAGTTTTCAATTTCATCAATTAATTTCTCAATGTTTTGTGCTTCACAATACGTGGGAAGGATTACCCCGACTTCAGAATTCATGTCTAGATTACCTTCAATAGATTTGGACGACTTTACCTCAAAACTCATGTTCCCTATCAATTCTTTATTCAGTAAGCTCGTACTCGAGGGAACTTGGATGCTCATCTTTGCTTTTCGCACCTTTTCATAAATATCGTTGAGTAACTACCCTTTACTATTTAAACTCTACTGCATTATCCATTTGTTTCACAACTTCATCTCACGTTGTTTTAACTTTATCCTATAGAAACTCAATGGATGGCGTACTGTTCGGCATAGTTCATCAGGATTTGTGCAGACTCCATGAGTTTTTAGTGTATCACACTTTGGCGGGATGTACCGTGTTCTGGAGCCTCTTTCTCCTGCAATGTGTTCAACTTGGTAGCGTGTCATTCTTTCATTGTAATCGGAAAAACTTTTGAACAAATCAACCACGTTCTCTGATGACATTCCAACGTTTATAAGGAAGGAAGTTAGTGTAAATCGCCCTATATGCGAGAGGTGGCGTCCGGCTGACACTGATTGATAGAGGGCTTTTATGCATGGTGGAAAGACTGATTGCACGACGGTTTTTGGGAAACCTTCCATTTCAGATTTGCCTATTTTTT
>JAOZHM010000159.1 GCA_026014845.1 Candidatus Bathyarchaeota archaeon | reverse complement strand
TTCCCATAGGCACAATATGTGCACATCCATTCAGAGAAGAAGAGGAGTATGCCTTAAATTTTTCATCGAAAAACAGCATTGTAGCATCGTTGCAATGTACTAATAGAGTCTGGTTCCCAACAGCGCGCGCTAGTAGAGTTTTCTTTTAGAAGGAAACTGTATGCCTAAGGCGCGCTAACTTTTAAAGGAAGGGTTTGAAAGATGTTTATTCAATGTTGCAGACTTTTCATTTATGTTCTCTTCAATCCCCTCGGCTTTACTGCACAACATGATGATGTCGTCATTTGAAGAAACTGCTGGGACCACATTCTCTTCTCCTAAGACATGGAAATTAGTGTTGGACCTGTTCCAAAACCTCTAGCTTGTCTTCTCCTACATTCTCTATTATTCTCAACCAAGCAGCCTTTTCTGAGTTCTGTGCAAAAGTGAATTTGTCGCATCTGCAACCACCGCTTCTCAGACCCAGACTCTAGGCTAAAGATGTTTCAAGGCTTGGTTCAACCTATATATAAGGGGGGTAGAAGCTTATCAGACAGCAACAGTTCAGCCACGCCTAAATATGCTCAGTAGCTATCTGCCGAAAACTTCAGAGAAAATCTTCATCCACGTCTCATCAAGAACCTAAGACGAACGCTCGTTCGATTAAGGCGCCGCCGGTAGGATTTTCGACAGGATTTGCCTCCTTATTTTCGAACCTACGACCGACTGGTTAACAGCCAGCTGCTCTACCTAGCTGAGCTACGGCGGCTCATACTTTATGAGTTTTGAGTTTTCCAGTGATATTTAAGTTTAGTCATTAAGCAGTTTGATAGCAACCTAAATCCTGTTTTGATTTCGCACGCAGCAAATCAGAAAACTAGGATAAACACACGATACGAAAAGAATCAAAGCTCAGTTGCGTGCTCAGTACGAACGATGATAAGGTCTCAACAGTTCTTCCAGCATAGAGAGCATTGCTGGAACTTTAGTCACTATGTCCGTAAACGTCACAATTCCGACAAGTTTCTCTTTATTCATGACCGGAAGTTTTTTGACCTTTTTCTTTGCCATAAGCTCAGCCGCTTCGTCTAAACTGGCTGTTTCTCTGATCGTCACCAATGGGCTGGTCATAACTTGCCTCGCAGCGAGGATTTCTGGTGCCAAGCATGGCTCCACTACTCTTCTAAGGATGTCACGCTCGGTTATGATGCCTACTGGTCTATCGCTTTGCACAACTATTATGGAGCCTATGTCAAATTTGTTCATAGTAGCTACAACCTCTTTGACGCTGGAGTCTAATCGCACGACTCTCACATTTTTTGACATTATGTCTCTAACAAGGACTAAACCTGCCATTTCCCACTTTGCCTCCAACAACGACTAATCATTATAGTCTCTGTTCTTTATGTGTGTTTTGACTTTTCAGAGAAATTAAAATGTTTCTTGAAAAGAGAATATATGTGTACTAAGACTATGCGATTTTGCATCAGTTAGCCTACTTAAACATTAAGATACATCTGTTTGCAGATGATACACCTCAGTTTCACCTATGATCTTATGACTGCAAGACAATGTGAGTAAATCAATATCATCGAGATAATAGATGTGAATCAATAATTACTGTTTTGTGAAAGAGATGAGAGTAAAGTTTAAATACCTACTTAATGTACCAGTTTAGCTATTAAACCAAAATATAATCGAGTTGTAGCAAAATGGTTAGTGAAGGAAGAGGACGCTTGTTCAGAAGGACAGACGGTAAGTACTTGATTTATCTGCCAGTGTACTTGGCTGAAGACAGCATGTTCCCATTCAAAGGCTCAGACAGCATACTCGTAAAAGTAAGTTTCAAACCTGGCGGACAAGAGAAACTACTCATAGAGAAGTGGGTAGAACCAGAACCGGAAGAACAGTAAGATCGAATCATTGTCGCTGTTCATAAGATTCAAGATTTGAATTGCAGGGTAGAGAAAAACTCAATGTACTTACGAACAACCTCCTTTTTTTAACATTTGAAAATTTCTGTTGATTGAATGATATGGTTATGCGGTGTCTAGATTCCCGCCCTTTTCGCTTTAAACTCTACTATCTTGACAAAAACTTCATACAAAGACCGTAGAATCCTTCCACGCCATTTTCCAACGAAACCCAAACGAATTAATTCACCTATCCAATAAAGGTCATGCTTCAAACATTCGGCCAGCAACTCCTTATGAAGCTCATTTATCTCAGTTTCTTTGAACCAATCCTCATTTTTCAATCTACCCATCGGAACGAAAAATAAAGGCACGATTAAGCTTCTGCCATCTTTCAGGTCGTCCATCAACTCGATCATTTTGATGAGATCTTCTGTTCTTTCTGGCACGCCTACGATTAGTGTGCACGCTGGAATGAGATTATTGTCGTGCATGAGCTCGAAGAAAACGGATTAATCGCTGGGAAATGGGTGCAAAAACGCAGAAGACGCACGAAATACTACTCGATAACAAAGGAAGGAATGAAATTGTTAAACCGTTTACGTGAACTCTTTGAAATGCCTATGAAAGAATTCTTGAAGGATTTCATTATCCAGTAGCTGAAACCAGCTTAATTGTGGTTTCTGTACATACTACATGTAGTTCTTTTGCTGGAAGACTTAGAAAACCGCTATATGTGTTCTTCAATCACATGGTTTATTGATGGGGTTTCTTTTTCATAAGCTGGTATTTTGCCTTTCAATAATTGGTCTTCAAAAGTTTTTCTTTCTATCTTGTAAAAGACGCCTATAGGAACTCTCTCTTTTTCATCTGCTCTCTCCCAGGCAGCTCTAAAATCTTTGGTGTCATGTCCTTTCTCGTTGAGATAATAAACACGCTCTCTTAGGAACTGTGTCGTATCATGGTATGCCTTACAAGGTTGAAGCACATCTATTAAGGAAAAACCGTGATGCTTTACGGCTTCTTTGATGAGACTTGTAAGATGCTTTATGTCAAAAGAAAAGCCTCTAGCTACAAAAGTCGCGCCAGACGCGAGCATCAGATGAATAGGATTGAGGGGAATCTCTATGTTTCCTTTTGGCATAGCCTTAGTACTGAAACCTAAAGAACTTGTGGCTGTTGCTTGCCCTGTTGTCAGCGCGAAAACTTCATTGTTGTGAATGATCATCGTGATGTCTATGTTCCTTTTCGCCGAATACACAAGATGGCTGATTCCTTCGTTATAC
>JAOZHM010000158.1 GCA_026014845.1 Candidatus Bathyarchaeota archaeon | reverse complement strand
TGCGGAGTTGGAGTTCAAACACTTGCAGACTTGTACTCAAACAAGATAATCATTCCAGCAAACGACACGATGTTCATCGGAATGCATGACACGAAAGAAGGGAAGTTTTATGAGATGTGTCGAGCATGCGGAGACTGCATTCTATTCGAAACAGGAGGTATATGCCCGATAACTAGATGCGCTAAAAGTCTCCTTAACGGACCTTGTGGAGGACAAGCAAGCGGAAAGTGTGAGGTCGGCGGAGGGAAAAACGACTGTGCTTGGATACTCATTTACAATCGCCTAAAAAAGAGGAACAAACTTGACTTGTTTAAGAAGTTCAGGATTCCTAGGGACTATAGGATTTCAGAGCATCCACGGGAACTGCCCGGCGAAACGATAGGGGCAATAGCGGAGAAGAAGGAAGAAGTCAAAGAGGAAGAGATAGTTGGTGAGGCGTTTAAGAGGGAAGCGTATAGCGAGTTGATGAAGCAGATTGGTGAGGGTAGGTTTGTTTTTACCGGGGAGCTTGAGCCCGTTAAGACGACGAATCTTCATGAGGTTCTTGAGGGGGCTAAGATTTTGAAGGGTCATGTTGTCGCTGCTAACGTTACTGACAACCCTACGTCTTTTGGGTACATGAATGCTCTTGTGCCGTGTTATATGATTCAGAGGGAGGTGGGTTTGGAGGCTGTTTATCAGATGACTGCTCGTGATAGGAATCGTTTGGCTTTGTTGTCTGATGTTTTGGCAGCTGGGGCTTTGGGGATCAAGAACATTCTGGTTTTGACTGGTGATCACACTACGGTTGGGGACACGCCTGGGTCTAGGCCTGTTTTTGATTTGGATTCTGCGACTTTTACGTATATGATGCGTAAGGTGATTGATGAAGGCGTGGATTTGAAGGGGAATAAGATTGAGGATCCGCCGAAGTTTAATATTGGTATTGCGGGTGCGCCAAATGCTGATCCATTGGAAGCTGAGATTTTAAAGATTGAGAGAAAAGTGAAGCTTGGAGTTGATTTTATTCAGACGCAATGTGTTTACAGCGTTGAGCAGGCTAAGCGGTTTTTGGATGCGGTGGAGTATCTTAAGACGCCTGTTTTGATTGGTGTTGCGCCGTTTAAGTCGAAGGCTATGATGAATTGGATGATCAAGTTTGTGCCTGGGATTAAGGTTTCGGAGGATGTGGAGCAGCGTCTGCGCAGAGCGAGAGAGAAGAGCAAGGAAGCGTTCAGAGAGGAGAATGTTGAGATCTTTGGGGAGCTGGTTCGCGAAATTCGCAAGACGACTAGTGCTGCTGGGATTCACATGATGGCTATTGGTTTCGAATGGGTTGTGCCGAAAATCATTGAGATGAGCGGAACAGCCTAGAACACGACGTTTCTATGTATATCTGGAATTAATAGTTGTAATTCATTTGTTTATTATCTGCTTCAATCTAGTATCTAGTGAAAGATGAATGTAGATGTCTGAAAAGGATGAGAAGTCCTCAAGTCTCGACATTTTCCAGCTGTTGGAGGAAACAACAGAGAAAGAGAAGAAAAAGCAGAGAGAGGAGCTTCTCGCACCTTTAGGCATAGAGGAGTTCTTTGTTGATGGCAGCATATCCATTAACAAGCGAACTTGTCAGGGAGTAGAATGCAAGCTTTGCATAGAGGCATGTCCCACGAACGCTTTGTTTTGGAGGGCTGGAGAGGTTGGGATAATGCCTGAGCTTTGCATCTACTGCGTGGCTTGCGTTTTAAGCTGCATAGTGGATGACTGCATGAAGATTGTAAGGGAAAGGTCAACGAGTGAAGTTGAAAGTTTCAGTGATCCAAGGGATGTTGTGATCCTTCAACATAGAATTAACGCAAGAAAGCGTCTTGAAAGAATCCAAGCCATCTTTCCAAAACCAGAAAATTATCTCAAACGGTATAAGGTATGAACGGAGAAGATTCGGGTCGTTACTTCCACATTTTTATAAGAGTCATTGATTAAGGTTCTGGAGTGTTGGGTTTGAAGCCGGCTAGTGATGAAGAAATATTAACGTTGATCTTCGTTTACAGCGGGGAATATGCAGAACGAGTGATAAGGAACTTGATAAACGACCCGAGTTTCTGCAAATCCTGTGGTCTCTACTGCGACTTCTGCAAATATAACGTGTACAGCTTTGTTCGTTGCATTCGGGCGGCGATACAGCTGCCAGATCCCTTCAAACTGCCAGCGTTCATAGACGCTCCAGAAAAATACATGCCTAGGAGGATTCCGAAAGCCGATATTTGCGTAGCGTCAGGGTTGCATAAAGACCTGCTATTAGAATTGCCAAGTCATCTGCAAAAGGTCGGGGTAAGAGGGCTGATTGTGCCAATAGAAGACTTCATTGAAGTTCCGTCAGGCTTGAGAAGGCAGGTGGAGGAACGATGTGAAGAACTGGGATTAGAAAATGCTTTCCCAAAGCCTTTTTGCTCGCTGGAACCAGTAGAAGACAAACCATTGATCTCGAGGTTTGTAACTGAATTGAAAGTTGGAAGGCCCTCTTTAGGGATTTCTACTGCAAGAAGGGGGAAGTATGAGATTATAGACTCTGCTGTTGTTAGGCGAAGCGCTCCATGCGGCTCTACGTGGTATGTGGCGAAAAAACTCATTGGGATTAAAACAAGAAGGGAATTTCTGTACGATGCGGTTGCGAAGGCCCATCACAGCTATCCGTGCACTGCCACAATGGGGGTAGACCCGGAAATGAAAGAGCCGATACTTCACACTGGAGGCTTCATAATAAGAGAAGAAGTTGAAAAAGCACTAAGAAAGACTTAGTCGATCACAACAATAAATTGTGTGGGTTCTTTCAGAAGATTGAGGATTGTCTTAAACAGTATTTCAAACTGAAATTGTGGAGAATTCAATCTCGCGAAGGTTGATTTGTGTGCTGTGTACTACCTCCCCTTATATATAGATGCTTAATGTAAATGTTCAACCTTTGTCTTGGTGGTGAAGAGCATGTTTTTGGTTTTTTATGCGGTTTTGTTTAGGCGTATACGGTTCTGGCGGCGAGTGCGACTCGTCTTAGGCATTCGAGTGCGGATTCGTAGGTTGGGTATCCTTTTAGTCCGCATTCTGGACTTGCGTATGGGACTCTTTCTTTGCCATATCGGTTGGCGATGTCTGCTATACGTTTTTTTATTAGTGCTGTGTCTTCAAGGAATGTTGTGGCGTCTATTTCTTTGTTCAGGATTTTTTTCCAGTTTTCCTTGATTTTCTGGTTAATGTCTGCGTTTTGTTGATGTGACGTTGTTGCTTTTTCTCTTATCAGTTCGTCAAAGTTGGTTGTGCATGCGGTTGCCTTTAGGAACTTGTCATAAGCTTCTAGAAGCTTCTTTGTCTCTTTGCTTTGGTAAAGGAAGTTTTTCATTCCGGCCTCTACAACGTCAAGTGATTCTACTTCCCAGAATAGCGTGTCAGCTGTGCTGTGGAGGTGTATACATGTCTGGGCGGAACTGGAACTCGTCTTGCTGACGCGGGTGATGAGTTCCCAGGCTTTTTTTAGGTTTTCTCTTCCCTCACAATCGGGATCTATCAATGGATCATTCAGAAATCCAAAAATAGGTTCATCCACGGAAATCAAACTGACTCTTCCATGTTTTTCGTTGAAAACAGTGTTTTCGATAAGTTGGGAGATTACGTGGCCGAGCCTCAGAAATAGACCTGTATCTCTGACTGCAAATTGAGAAGATAATGTGTATGGTCCTGTAACGCAGACTCCGAGCTCGAAAGAGTGACCAAGTACTTCAGAAATCTGTCTGGAATTTTCCTTGATTACCTTTACCTCTGGTATAGATTCGCCTCTCTCTTTCAGAGACATATCTTTTGACTCTACGTATCCTTTCTTTAGCTTCTCAACACCATCAATAAGTTCTAAGAACATGTGGTTCATGTCTCTAAACTGAGGGTAGTAAGGAATGTCGATGCCTGTTTGAGCCTTATCAAGAAAGCTTGTGAGGACTTTCGAACAAAAATGACTGCTTGCATCATCACTACAAGATGATCCAAACTGTGATGCACCTTCCAAAAACTTTGCAAAGTTCCCAGAAAAGGGTAAGCTACCTACGTCACAGGACTTAATTTCAGGCATTTTTTCGTTGCAATCCTCTTTTT
>JAOZHM010000157.1 GCA_026014845.1 Candidatus Bathyarchaeota archaeon | reverse complement strand
CCTCTAGTTTCATGTTCCTCACATCTAGAGGGATTAAATCTTTGTTGATGTCCAGACCTGCCTTCTGGAAGGCATCTCTGAAGAGCTTCTTCTGCATCACCGGAGCGCAACCAGCCACGATATACCTGTTTTCCTTCTTGAGGAATTCGTCTAGAAATCGTTCGCCATCGTCATCACACAACATGGGATGGATGAAGCCGTACTCCACGGGATATTCAGTTCGGATGATGTTAATGAAGTCCCAGATGTCCAGCTGAGCAAAGCCAGCACATTTCCCAGTGCAAACGCAAAATATGAAGCCCAGTTTCTTGCTCTCCATAAGGTGTCCCTCCTATCTCTGTCTCCTCATTTTCTCTTCACAGTCGAAGCAGTATTCTCTTTTGGAGTCTGTCTGGAACACCTTCCCGCAATGGGCACAAGTTACTTTCATCAAAGAAGATTTCTTGGCCGGCTGAGCAGCACGAAGCATATCCGTGAGCCTCTGAGTACACACACATGATTTTTTCGTAGCGTCATCCTTAACCATTTATTTCAGCCTCTTAATCTCATGCGGCTTGCTATGATGTTTATAGATTGACATATTTAAAAGTATTGAAATAAAGCCCTCCACTATAGATAAAAATATTTAAATCTGTTTTCAAAGTTTATTTCGTTGGAGAACCTTACACTGTGTGTCTCAAGGTGGCATAAATGATCAAGCAAGCCGCAAAATCCAACAAAAGGCTTGAAAGATTGCTCTGCTCAGGTCTTCGTCCATCGGAAGAACTAGAAGATTATGCGAAGAGACTAAGAAAGCTTGCCAATCAGTTGGCAGACCCCGATCTTCTTCGTAGAAAAAGTCGTTTACTGAAAGCTCTTGCCAATGGGACGAGGCTAAAGATGCTGAAGCTTCTCAGCGTTAGAGAGATGTGCGTCTGCGAGCTTACAGTTGCCCTCGATTTGACTCAACCAACTGCGTCTCATCACTTAAATATCCTGCAAAACGTCGGACTTGTAAAGGATAGAAAGGAAGGAAAGTGGGTCTTCTATAGTCTTGCAAAACCAGAACTAACCCGAAATCTTTTTGCGTTCCTCGAATTCCCTAGCTAAACCACAGATATATTGCATGCATGAACACAAATCATACTACTATGCTATGCAATAACCAGGGGCACATGATTCCCCTATCTTCTGGAAAGAAGAAAGGGCTTAAAAGTATGGGAATTGTTAGCATGAATGCATGCGCATCATAAATACGTTTATTTGAATTGATTGCAGGGAATAGATATGGCCGAAAAATCTAAAGTTCAACTTGGTTTTTTTGAAAAATATCTAGCTTTATGGGTTCTTTTGTGTATGCTTACAGGACTTTTTCTTTCCCAATTTCTTCCAGAGCTAAGTATAGCAATCAATGATCTACAATTTGCTGGAATATCAATACCAATCGGAATATGCCTATTTCTAATGATGTATCCAGCACTCTTAAACATACAATTGAGTGAATTAAAAAAGCTAGCTAAGAACCCAAAACCAATCATATTGACTTTAATCTCAAATTGGATATGGGCTCCTCTAGTAACCGCCTTTCTCGCTTACTATTTCTTAGCAGGAAATGATCAACTGATTGTTTCCTTGATTCTACTTGGTTCCAGTCCATGCACAGCCATGGTTTTAGTCTGGGGATCTCTTGCGAATGGAAATCAAGAACAAAACGTAACCAATACTACCTTAAACACGATAACAATAATGTTTCTGTACGCACCTGTTGTCTCACTCTTAACTGGTATTCAAAATATTCAAATTGATAGGATAACGCTTCTGTTGTCAGTCTTTGTCTTCATAGGAATCCCCTTGGTTTTAGGTTATTTCTCAAAGAAGTTTATCACAAACAGAAAAGGGCATAAATGGTTCCAAAATACATATAGACCCGCAGTAGCAGAAATTGCTATACTTGCTCTTCTAGCAACCTTAATTGTCCTATTCTCTCTTAACGGTAATGTGCTGATCCAAAATCCCCATGAAATGATACGTGTCTCAATCCCACTATTGTTAGGATTCTTAATAATTGTCGGGCTTAACCTATTAGTTACAAAGTTTGCTGGTCTTAGATACAGAGAAGGAATAATCTCAGTCATTATTGGTTCTTCTAGCCATTTCGAAATTGCTATTGCGACAGCTATCAGCATGTATGGATTGGACTCCCAAGCAGCATTAGGAACAACAATGGGGTTATTCTGGGAAGTTCCGGTAATGCTTAGCTTAGTGTTTATTGGTAGGAAATTGGGACAAAGAGGTTTCTGGAAAAAATAGTGAGTAAAAAAATGATTCATGCATGCATAGAAAACGGGTTTGAACATATGGGGAAAAATGTTCGAGTCAAAACATGGGAGAAGTTCAAAGGATTAGCTACCGAAAAAAAGCCAAAGAGTATCGTTTACATCATTGAGCAAAGCATTCCAGCCAGCAATTTAACAGCCCTTAAGTTAATTCTACCTGTTGAAGATACGCAGTACATTTTCACCGACTGCGCAAGAGGCAACAAGCTGAGAAAGACAGGAATCCCTATTCACATTGATAAGAAAGGAAACCGCTTTATTGAAGATGATGACGTTAAAAGTTTTCTAAAGACACAACTACAAAGAGAGGACTTGCAAATTTTCTCTTACTGGACGATCTGACATGCATGCATTTATCCATATCTGTTAACTGCCATATCGCCTCTATTACAAATGCATGCATGCTCTGCTCAAAATGTGCGTTACAATTAGAGAAAGAAACTCTGTCAGAAGAGATGAGCCAATTAAAATGCATGCAATATATTAGGGAAATACCATTGCGGTTTACTGCTGTAATGCGACCTATGTTAAAATATTAATATTTCAGTGCTAGGTCTGAAATAAGGCTCTGTTAAGTCTTAGGGTGATGAAGAAAGCTGTTAACTGTCGGGTGATGGTTCAATCCAAGTAATGTCATGTCCACCGTGCCTACTGTCGTGCAAGCGAATTATATCAGCTGTAGAAAACTCGGCTATGTGATTCCCTGTTTTGTCTGCATGCCATGTAACCTTGATTTTGGTATCATCAATGTATACTGCAGGAGCAATATGG
>JAOZHM010000156.1 GCA_026014845.1 Candidatus Bathyarchaeota archaeon | reverse complement strand
GGCCACATGATTCCGAAATATGCTCTTCCGAATATAGATCTGGAGATTCTTAAGCAATGCGTGGAAAGGACGTTAGAAAGGGTTGAGTTGGCAGTTTTGGATTGGAAAGGAATAAAGGGCGAACATAAGCCAAAATTTGTTGAAATGCTTAAGAAAATAGACATGCCCTTCAAGAAAGTCAAACATTATTAGATGTATTTTGATAATGGATTGTGGAAGGGAAAAGTTAATAGAATTGTCTGGCTTATCTATCAAAGCCTATAGCTACAGTAACATTTATATCACGATTAAAATGTTGAGTGTGCGATGAACCATGGGTGTAAGGTCATTCCTATCCCAATGTACAAGAACTTTAAAGCTAGCTGTGAAACCTGGAAAAAGCGAGCTCTGGCTATCAATAAAAATATGCTTCCTAGGCATGAGTGCAATCGGGCTAATCGGGTTTGTAATTAAACTGTTGTCTTCTGTTCTGCAACAAGCTCCTCTATGACTTAGAAGGAAGAAACCTTTATGGAGAAAAACGAAAAAAAGCTAGAAACAAAGATTTTTGCTGTAAGAACAACAACGGGACAAGAAAGAAACGTAGGCAAACTTGTCGCTGCCAAGATTGAAATGAAAAAAATCCCGATAAAAGCGATTCTTGTTCCTGAAACGTTAAGGGGTTACGTTTTCATAGAAACCAACGGCCCACACTTCGTGGAAGAAGCTATAGCAGGCATAAAACATGTACGTTCGAGGGTTCCAGGCCTCGTAAGCTTTTCAGAAGTTGAAAGATACATTATCAGAAAACCAATAATTGAGGAATTGAATGAAAACGACATAGTAGAAATAACAGGTGGACCGTTCAAGGGAATGCGCGCAAAAATAACCCGCATCGACAAGACAAAGGAAGAGGTTACGCTTGAGTTGTTAGAGGCAACTTTCACACTACCCATAACTGTTCATTCCGACTACGTCAAACTAGTTCAAAAAGCAAAAAGTGAAAGTGGTGAAGTTTAGATGAGTGAGAAAAAAACTGTGGATCTACTCGTAAGCGGAGGACAAGCAACAGCTGGACCACCCTTAGGACCAGCCCTAGGCCCGCTAGGCGTAAATGTCTTGGAGATCGTGAACAAAATAAATGAACTCACGAAAGACTATGCCGGAATGAAAGTTCCCGTGAAGGTCACAGTTGACCCCGAAACTAAAGAGTTTGAAGTTACCATTGGAACACCAACAACATCCGCCCTTATCGTAAGAGAACTCAAAATTGAAAAAGGTTCAGGAACGCCCAGCACTGAGAAAGTTGGAAACCTCACCATGGAACAAGTGGTACGTATATCCGAGCTTAAACGTGTAGAGCTTTTGGCAAAAACCTTGAAGGCTGCGGCAAAAGAAGTACTTGGAAGCTGTGTGAGCATGGGAGTTACGGTTGAAGGCAAAGATCCGCGTGAAGTGCAAAGAGAAATAGACGAAGACAAGTATGATGAGCTATCCCAATAAAAGCGAAGAATAAGATAATACTTTTATAACTGCATTCCAATTCCTCATTGCCCGAGGTCCCCTTAAAATGACCCTAGACCAAAAAACAATAATAACTGCAATCAAAGAAGTGAAAGAAAAATCCAAAAAAAGAAAGTTCACCCAGTCAGTAGAACTAATTCTAAATCTTAAAGACATCGACATGAAATCGCCTGAAGGAAAAATTCAAGAGCGAATAGAACTACCACATCCATCGCCGGAAAAACCGAACAAAATATGCGTTATTGCAACAGGAGAACTAGCCTTAAAAGCAAAGAGGGCGAAAGCGAACCTTGTCATCGGAAAGGATGAACTTGCAGGATTAGCCGGTAGAAAGAAAGACCTGCGAAAAATAGCTAATGAATACAACTTTTTCTTGGCTGAAGCTCCTCTAATGCCCCGTGTTGGCAAAATATTAGGTCCCGCCTTAGGTCCTAGAGGAAAAATGCCTGTGCCTGTTCCACCAGCAGCAGACATATCTGGTTTAATAAAGAGATATCGCAAGATGGTTTTTGTTAGGATGCGTAACCAACCAGTCATAAGATGTCGTGTTGGAACTGAAAGCATGAAAGAAGAGGAAATAGCTGAAAACGTTCAAACGGTTCTAAAGACTATAGAGGGAAAACTCAAAAGAGGAATGAAAAACATCAAAACCGTCTATCTCAAAACGTCTATGGGCAAACCCGTGAAGATTACATAAGAGAGGAAAACAGATGCCATCCCAACAGATTTTGCAGAAAAAAATCAGCGAAGTTGAAGAAGTCGCACAGCTAATAAAAAAATACAAAGTTATCGGAATAGCCAGCCTACAAAAGGTTAGGGCAGCTCAACTACAGGAGTTCAAGAAAAATCTGGCAGACAAAGTTTTCATGCGTGTCATACAAAACACTCTAATGAAAAGGGCCATTGAAAACATCAATGAAAAACCAGAACTGAAAAAACTTGTGGAGTACTTGGAGGGGGCGAACATCTATCTATTTACAGATTTGAACCCGTTCAAGCTTGCATTGCTTCTTGAAAAGGGCAAAGTTATAACGACAGCCAAGTCTGGCGACATAGCAGCCTTTGACGTTATAGTACCGGCTGGAAACACTGCACAGCCACCTGGTCCAATAATCAGCCAGCTTAACGCTGTAGGCTTGCCTACAAGAATAGAGTCTGGAAGCGTATGGATAAGCAAGGACACATTAGTCGCTGAGAAAGGCGACGCCATTTCCGAAAGGCTCGCGAGTATCCTGTCAAAGCTTGGGATAAAGCCGGTTGAGGCAGGACTTGTGATGAAAGTTGCGTATGATGAGAACATGATAATAATTGAGGAACAACTTCGAATAGATTTGGACGAAATTAGGCGAAGCATTGAAAACGCCCATGCAGACGCCTTCGCATTATCGTTAAGTGCAGCCTATCCAACAATGGAAAACACGGAAACCCTTGTGCAAATCGCCCATCAAGAAGCATATGCGCTTGCAATAAGTGCGGTTATGTCTACTAAAGAAACGATAAAGGACTTGATTAGAAAGGCACATACCGAGATGCTAAGTTTAAGTTCTGCTAGTTCGCGTCTTCTGGATGATGAATAATAGTTTTTCTATGATGTTTAGTGAGAAGTTAAGTAGGCGGAGAGTGGTCCTATTCTTTTGGCATTTCTCTTAGGTTTTTTATGTCTGTTTTGTTTATTGCGCCTATTAGTGGGGCTGTTGTTGTGTATGTTAGTCTATCCACTTGGGCAGGCTCAGTTGCGAAATGGCCGTGTAAGTAATTACGGCGGCGAGTGTGGATGCTAAAAGTATTTTGGCTGAGGAAGTCCAATCTATTGTGACTGTGAAATGTTTTTTGCCCACCAGAGTCCTATGATTCGAGTTTTGGGATTAGCGGTATGCTTAGGGGGAATCCTATGGCTGAGGTGATTAGGGTTAGTTTTAGGGTGACTTGGGTTTTTCCTTGGCCGTTTATGAGGTTTCCGAATGCTGAGTATAGGTAGCTGATGGCGATTAAGGTTAGGTAGGGTGTGCGTACGTGTATTTTTCGCCGAAGAGTGTGGAGACAGCTGGTTGTGATAGGGCTATGAGGCGGCT
>JAOZHM010000155.1 GCA_026014845.1 Candidatus Bathyarchaeota archaeon | reverse complement strand
GAAGAAATTGATGGAAAGAGGTTTGATGTTCGAACTGCCGGGGGACCCGCGAAAATTTGCCGCTACGTCTCCTAGTGAAGCTTTTGAACAGTACCTGTTACATTTTAAACAGAAGACTTCTGACAGAGTAGTTTCGTTGGTGGAATCCCGTGAAGTTGTGTCTTTGACTTCACAGAAGGCCAAAACAAGACCCTTTTAGGCAGCATATCTGATGACGATGGTTTCTCCCTCACATCCAACAACGCAAAGAAATTCAGTGATACATTTCCAATTCCAAAAGACGTTTGGGGCGTGACCTACGGAGAGTTATCTTTGGAATATAAGAGTGCATGCTATCCCTTCTCGGCTCTCTCATTTGGATTCACACTGACGTATGTAAAGAATATCAAACTCGAAAGACTTGAAGAAGATCTTGAAAGTCTGAGCGAGAGCTTCACCGAACTTCAACAAAACTGCACACGACTGGAGGGAAATTACACAGAGTTAAAAGGAAAATACGATGAACTTTCTGAAAGTAGCGCTGGAGTTGAATACACGAGGCAAGTTATGATGATCTTGGCAATAACAACAATAGTCTTTGCAGCCACAACGATTTACTTCTTTATGCGGAAACCCAAGCGATCCTTGTAACCATCAACTTCCCTTATTTTATACCGTTCCGAATGTCCAAGCGCATTAATGCGTATTTCGCCCTGCATGTGTAATTGTCGGAACGCGTGTTCTTTATATCCAAACCTCTAGACTATGAAGAGACCGGATTGTTCCCACTTCCTTTTTCTGACTCTGGCCGCGCTATACAATAACCACGTACGGTAAATGGATCTTGAAAAAATACTTAGAATTGTCAGAAGCATTAGGGGTCAATCAAAAATATCACGTGCCTTCTCATGATGCCTCTCGGGATTTACGAAGTGATGACGTTCTCCTTCTAGAGACACATTTATTACTATGGCCTCTTTCCCAAAGCGTTTCTCCATGGTTTTTGCCACTTCCTTTGACTTTTTGGAACTAGGGACAATTGTTAAACCACATGGTTTACACTGGAAGAGAGAAGGGCACTGACTGCTCCATGTTAATCGTCTTCCACACTTAGGACATCTACCCCTTTCATAAAGTTCAAATTCAATTATCGTGGCTTCGTAGAATTCTCCTTCTATTCGCATTAGAACAGGTTGTTCTAATATTTCCTCTTGAATCATTTTCTTGTATCTTTCTAAACCAAGTGTCTTCTTCAACTCTTCATCATGACAGTCTAGGCATAAGCCCCTGTGTTTCTCTGCATATTTCTTAATGCAAATCCTTTTACATTTTACACACTTCGTTAGGTCAGACTCACCCAAGCGTCTCATGAACTATCACACCTCTTTTCGTTTATGGTATGAAAACATGCCTATGAAACAATTATGAATTGCAACTACAGATTTGAAAACCACCGCTCACGAAGTTGTATCGCGCGCGATGGTCATAAGATGAACAAGAGACCACAAAAAACACTAAATCTGTCAGTATCAGAGTCGAAGTAAGCCATAACAAATAAAATTTGAGTAAACGAAATAGTATGAATCGATCAAATTGAAAGTCGATATAGATTTAATCCAACCAAGCCCGTACCAGCCAAGATTGGTCTTTGATCAGGAGGACCTAAAGAGGGAAATAGAGAAAGACGGTCTTCTCAACGATCTCGTGGTGCGTAAACATGCCGACTTTTATGAGTTAATTGATGGAGAAAGAAGGTGGAGAGCGCTTAAGGATCTTGGATGGAAAAGTGTACCCGTTCGAGTGATTGAAACAGACGATGCAAAGGCAAGGCTTTCAGTGTATAAGTTGAACAAGATTCGCGAAAACTACACAATTGAAGAAGAAGCACGATATTTTAAGAAGCTTGCAGATGAAGGTATGACACCGTTGGATATAAGCAAACAACTTAATGTTAGTTTTCACTGGGTCTTAGCAAACCTTAACGTATTCAGGTTTCCTGAAGACATTCAGAAAGCCGTGTGGGCCAAACAGATCAGCATGTCACACATAAAAGCACTGGAAAGTGCGATAGACAGAAACATCAAAGAAGCAGTGCTCGCTGTGAACCAAATTCTTGAGAGGAAACTAACAGTATCTGAAACTACGAGAATAATTCAGAAGCGCGAACGAGAGCTTAAGGCAAGAGTTGATGAAGCCCGCATTAAAGCAGCAGAGAAAGTGCTGCCTGCAATCGCACCC
This sequence comes from Candidatus Bathyarchaeota archaeon, assembly GCA_026014845.1. Taxonomy (GTDB): domain Archaea; phylum Thermoproteota; class Bathyarchaeia; order Bathyarchaeales; family Bathycorpusculaceae; genus SOJA01. The sequence continues at coordinate 611 of JAOZHM010000155.1, read as the reverse complement.
AAGGCTCCCAAGCTGGAAACTCCAGAAGACTTCGAGAAAGCCGCTGAAGTTCTCAAGGACAAAGCAAAGAAAATTCGGAAGGGCGATTTAAAGCCTGAAGAGATTAAGGAGATGACAAGACCCCTTGAGAAAAAGGAAGCAGAGGAAGCCTTCGAAGAAGTATCAATACAGACTATAAAGAGATTGCGAGATAAAATTGGAACGTTAGAAAACGAGAGAACAAGCCTGTTAGAAAAGAAGAGCTTTCTCACAGACGCGTTAAGTTTCACTTGTCCCCACTGCAATCATGCTTGCGTCATCTATCGTGAGGGGGACAGCTACTGGGTAGAATAAAACGCTATGACCCATACACTTTGCACCACCCAAGAATGGGAGTAAAAAGCTTATGGAAACTCTAACAAATTTGCGGAAAAGAATCGAAACATTGCAAAAGGAAAAAGTAGGTCTTTTGGTAGAGATAGAGGGTCTTAAAGAAAAAGGTGAAGCGAAGGCTGGCGAGTTAGAAAATGAGGTTACTATTCTTAGGAGAGAAGTGAAAGGGCTTGAGAAACTTTTGAATGTCAAAGATGTTTCTTGAGGCCACTATTTTGCGTTAGACGTAAAGTGTAGCG
>JAOZHM010000154.1 GCA_026014845.1 Candidatus Bathyarchaeota archaeon | reverse complement strand
GTTTTGATAATTGTTCTCGTCAGCATGTTAGGTTTACGATCTGAAGTTGAGAGGTAAAAGCAGGTGGAAACGTTTAAATTAAATAGTTCTAAAATATTCCTCATGGTCAGATTCGACAGACGAGCCTTAATCCCTTGGATCGTGACTGGTTCTATAATGGGGTCTATTATCGCCATATTCATTGATATAATCAAACAGAACCCTTGGTTTCTCCTCTATGAAAGTTTCGTTTTAGGTTGGCTTCTGGTGCTCACTTCGATCGCTGTAGTGCATTTTAAAAGCGAGCGAAAGTAACTTTTTCATTATATAACGCGCTCCACATTGATGAACCGAACAATACCGAATCGACAAGTTTCTATGAACTTTATGATATGTTTTCTTAATGAGATGTTTGTGAGATATGTATTTGTGTCGTTAGCCATTTAATAGGCATGTGCTAACCCGTTAAAGATTCTACGGAATTTTTTGATCCTTTCGCAAAATTATAAAATTTAGAAAATTCTGTTTGTCCTTTCCAGCATCGTTCGGCTTTCCCCTGCGCACGTAAAAGATGATTGCGCGTCTCTTTCATGCGTTCGTTAGAAAAAAGAGGGAAGTTGTGTCCGCATGTTCAGATTTCAAGTAGGCAGCACGCTACGTATTAGCCGTGAAGAGTCAAACTCGTCTATCAATTCCAACCCTTTATCTGTGGTGTGAAGCAAAGTATCATGCTCTCTAATAAAACCACGGGCTTTCAGAAATTTGATATATCTGGTGAATTGTTCGTAGCTTAGAGAAACCGAGGTGAGTACGTGTGTTCTTCTGATGCCATTCTTTGCAGCTTTCAGAATGGTTACAGAAATCACTAATGATCCCCTTCTCCTGGATGGAAAAATTGGATTCATAACTCATCCAATGCTATATAGATTTATCTTCCTGAAGATAAATCTACCCTTTTTATACGCGTGAGCTTTGCAGTCAGAATAGCTAGAATTGACCTTTTATAAGAGAATCTTTCCACACGTATGTTTTCGTTTTCCCCTGCAGAGATTAATGCATAAAAAAATTTGTAGAGGTCCACCTAATATTTTATTGAAAGAAAAAAGCGAGGTATTCGCAGACTGTTGCTTTGTTTCGCGATGTTTTCCTACTCTTTTGTAAGTTTAATTTCCATCGTTGAAACCATTCTTGATCTGTTTTCACCTTCTCTCGCTGGCATTTCCTCTGTTCCTATGGAGATGTTGCTCACTTTCAAGTCTTTGATGAAGCGGTTTCTAGTTATTTCAGCTACGTCAACAGCCGTTGTTATTGCTCGTCCTCGGGCTTTCAACGTTATTTCCTTAGCATCAGATGCCGATAGACTTGTGATGATTGCCAGAACATAGTTCATTGGTGGTTTGCTTCCGATGAAAACAATTCCTGATCTATCCGCCATTTCCCATCACTCCTTTTATTGTTGATTGCAGTCTGTAACGTTACTGTGCTCCGTTTCGATCTTCAACAGCACAACGTTACTGTCTTGTAACACTCAAACTCCCTTATAAATGCAACTAGACAACGGAGCACCCTGAGGACATCTCTTCTATCGCAGTTTCCGTTAAAGCTTTTTTGTCCTTCAATCCTGTCAATTCTCCGTAACCCACAAGTACACATTATCGTCGTGTCACAATTAGCTCTATATAACGAGTGCCTAACCACAATTGTCTAAAGGAGAATTCAGGCTATTCAAGCCTCTTTATTATATGGTACCCATACTTCGTTTTAACAATCGGCGAAATCTGTCCTTTCTGAAGGACGAAGGCGGCTTTCTCGAATTCCCTCACCATTTTTCCTCTACCGAAGGTTCCGAGGTCTCCGTCGTGTTTTCCGGAGGGGCAGAGTGAAACTTCTTTAGCAATGTTCGCGAACTTTTCTCCTTTCTTCAACCGTTCGAGAACCGCATTTACCTCTTTCTCAGTCTTTACAAGGATATGGGCACAATGAACTTTGTTTGGCATAAAGAGTGATTACATCAATTCGTTTATAACAGTTACTTTGTTTACATACAGCATGCGCTAGGTAAGTCTCTTTAAGATAGAGTGGTGAGGTTTGTTCATTAACTGTGAGTTGATGATGAATGCCCTATTACGTTTACATCCTTCTTTGTAAAGACGGTAGCTACTACACTGGACACGCTAAAAACGTGAAACATCGAGTTGAACAGCACAAAAAAGGTCAAGGCGCCAGATACACGAGGATGCACAAGCCTGCGAAAATAGTTTATGTGGAAGAGTTCAACAGCCGTAGCGATGCCATGAAGAGAGAACGAGAGATTAAATCGTTCAGCCACAGCAAGAAGCAACGGCTAGTAAACTTCCGATAAAACAAATTTGCGGAGGGGTACTAGCGCGTTCATAAATTTAGAAGTGCGCCAAAGTGATTCATTTGTAATCTTTTAATGCGATGACTGCTTCTGGCAGCAACTTTAGGTTTTCACCACAGTAGGGACACACTTTGAATTCCGGCAGTATTGGTTTTCCGCACATCGGACATTTATTTGGATGTTTGACATTTTCTTCAAACTTTTTGAATTCCCTTCTTAAGCGGCTTAGCTCAGTTTTCAGCTTCTCGATGCTCTCCGTTAATGGTTGAATTGCTTTAACTTCTGTTCTCACGTTGTACATCATGTCCTTGACTTGTGCCAAAAGCGTATTGTTCATTTCCACCGTTTCATTCATTGCGTCGAGCAACTCGCTCTTTTCATCTAAAACCTGAGCCTCAACGGCGCCTTGTTTTCTAGCGTCGGAAAGTATCTTGTTCAGAAATGTCTCCACAGGATTTTCAAAGGCTATTGCACACGTGATTCCCCAGAGAACGAAGGTTGTGATGGCGCTCACCAAAAAATACGTGTTAGGCGTTATAGTCTGTAGTTTCTCGTTTATGAACGGGTACAGTTGAAAAAGCTTGATTTGGCTGTTGAAAACCAGTACAGAAACTGCATCAATTAAGTGTATGAGTGCTACGAAGGTTAGGGTGCTGAAAAGCCATACACCGATTCCCTTTTTAGCCAAATGCATTCCTCTACGGGAACCTCATAATCACATAGTGTATCGTGACATTTAATATGATATTCCCAAATCGGAATATATCGGGATACGTAAATTCTAAAAGGGGTTAGTGCTTCTTATATTTCGGGATAGGTTGGTGAATAGGGTGGTTAAGGGTGCGTTGAAGGGAGTTTTCGTTTTTCGCGTGAGAATGGGGGATTACGAAGTGGAAATTAATGGAGATCGTGAAGAGGTTTTGAAGACGATCAAGGAATTGCCGAGCTTGATGGATGATGTTTACAAGGCTTTTGAGGTTTCTAAGCCTAAAACGACGGCGATGCTTACTGTTAAGACGGCGGCTGCGAAAGAAGAGGAGGC
>JAOZHM010000019.1 GCA_026014845.1 Candidatus Bathyarchaeota archaeon | reverse complement strand
TTTCTCTTCTCTAGGTTTTTCCTCCAAGTTCTCTGACATATTCTATTCCTTTCCTTCTTTGGTCTCTGCTGGTTTTTCAGGTGGTACATTCCTTTTAATAATATACTCTGGCTCAACAAGTCTCGCTTGATCTACAGAGTCATAAACATTTGCCAATCCAACAGCTATGTGTTTGCCAGTTTTAGTCTTGAATTTTTTAACAAACACGAAATCCACCTTCACTTTCAAGGCACTGGCAATGGCATTTCTAACTTCCAGCCGCGGTGGTGTGCTACCCGTTTGCTCATGTTTTACTCTGAAGTGTACTTCTCTTCGTTTTAGCAATGGATTTTCTTTCTCTGATACTATTTCGATTTCCATGGCTTTTCCTCGGATATGATGTTGACTTGATACGTTTCCTCTCTATTTAGCTTTTCGAAAAATTTCCATGGCTTTCAAAACTTCGGTTACTTCCTTCTTTTTCTGCTCTGTAACCTTTACCACAACTATGCCTTCAAGCGGCTGGCCATACACAACAAAAGAGTTCTCCGGCGCATACAAAACAGCAGCAAGTGTAAGCAAGTCCTCCTCTCCATCTACAACGATTTTGACGCGACGGTTATGCTCTAATGCTTCTTGAATTGTTGCGAGTGCTTCATCCGTTATTGTTGCAGGAGGATTTTTGACGTAAAGAGTTTTGTCTGCTGTAAGCGTAATAGGCTGTATTCTTTTTCTCATAACTTTGTTATCCACAATGGACAACTTGGGAAACATGTTGTTTTTTGTAAGGTTTTTTGAAACAATATCTCCTACAGAAATTATCATCGGCGGGTTTTCTTTCTCCACCAAATCCTTGAGTTTCTTCATTGTTTCGTTGAATGAACCTCGAATAAGTGTGCCGATTGATTTCTTAAGTTTTTTACGTAGTTCTGGTGTAAGTCTGTACCTAGTAGCCATCTCACCTAACCTTTAACGCGTAACGTCCTTTCTTTTTAATGTTCATGACTTTTGCTATGGCTGAGTGTTCTGGGTGAAATATTATGGCCAATCCGCTGAAGTCGTCGCTTAGGGTCGGTGTTTTACATCTCGGGCAGATGCTTCCGGTGGCTATAACGTGGCATGTTGAGCAAGCTTTTTCATTCATTCGATGCACCTTTCTTTTGGTTTTCTTTCTTTGGCGGCTTTTTCTCCACAGCTTCCCTTATTTTTTGTACTTTATGCTCAATCCATTCTAGCTTGCCAAGGAAAGGCTGCCTAGCTGTTATGCCTATTTTTCCAGAGCTTCCAGCTTTACCGAGTGAAACGGCTGTTATTCGAGCACGGACCTGATCTCCACTGGTAAGTTTCCTTTTCGTTTCTTTCCCTATCAAAACGCCTTGCCTTTCATCGTATGAGATAAAATCATCCATAAGCTGCGAAACATGGAGTAAAGCATCAACTGGACCTATGCGTACAAAGGCTCCGAAGTCAGCAATCTCCACAACCTCTCCTTCGACCACTTCTTGAATTTCAGGGTAGTACGTCAGTAAAGAAAGGCTCACCTTATGGTAAGCAGCTCCATCTCCAGGAATTATTTTGCCAACTGGGCTTACTTTTACGTCTGTTACGGCTATAACATAGCCCAATTCCTCGTCAACCATTCCCTCGTATTTTGCCTTAACCTGTTGATATCCCACAGCCTTTAAAGGATTGCCAAAGGTTTCAGGTGGAATGCGAATCGTATCCTCAAGGGTCACAAGTTTAAACAAAAGGTTATGTCCTCCCGTTAATTCCTAAGCGTGATTTTTGTCTCACATAAATGACTGGCACGTTTATATTTCTTAGCCTTTTCCTAAGCTCTCTATCATTTGTGAACACTAGACTCTTCCATTCACGTGCTACTTGAAAGATGGCATCGTCCGGAGAGGAACCAGCAATCTTTTCATCTAATTCAACTAATTTGCATTTTTCCGCCATTTTCAAGGCGTAAGAAGCGTTTTTCCGCATTTTCGGTGAACCATTCTCCGCAAGTTTTTCAAGTTCACGTCGGATTGGCGAAAGCAAAATCAACTCAAATTTCATGTTTAAGAGCTTTCTTAATTCCTCGAAAATATCAATTTTAAACTGAAGTGGAACAAACAAAGCGTTCGAATCCAGGATTACCTTTAGACGTTTCTTTATGGGTTTAGATTCTGGTGACATGTCACTCTATCATTCCATACCCTATTAATCTCCATCTACCAGCCATTTTTCTGCTTATTGCAACTCTGGAGCCTGTTTGTGCACAAACTGGTCTCGTAAGCTGAACTTCGATAGCATTTTTCTTTGTGGAGGTGACTTTCCCAACGGTTATTGCTGAGCCTACATGTAGAAGCAATGTCTCGCCCATATTTATTTTCTCAATCTTCACAAGTTCTTTTGTTCCTACAGCTCGCTCAAGAATTTGTGTTTCCAAGGTTAATCCCCAGAGCGTTGGGGGAAGCTCGTCTTTTCTTCCAGCCACGTTACCTGTTAGTCCATCTGCTTTCGAAAATGAGGGGTCTAGCAGTGTTCCTACTCCAACCAATCCGCCGCAATGAGCTTTCTTCACACTTCTTCCTCCTACGTGTAAGCTAGTAATCTCGCTGGTTAGGGGGTTATAGACTTTTTTTCCTTCCCTTTCTGTACTGATTCCCGGGCGAATCTCTATTTCATGTCCAACCGCGAATTTACCCTGCAGTATCGTGCCTCCAATAACTCCTCCTTCCAGTTTCTCAACTGGAGTGCCTGGCTTATTGACGTCGAAGGAGCGAACCACATACATCAATGGAGGTTTTGTTTCATCCCTCTTCGGCGTAGGAATAAACTCTTCCATGGCTTGAATGAGAACATCCATGTTCACTGCTCGTTGTGCCGAAACAGGAATTATGGGAGCGCTTTCGGCAATTGTGCCCTTAACAAAGTTCTTGATTTCTTCATAACTTTCGCGTGCTCTTTCTCCATCAACAATGTCAATCTTATTTTGCACGATAACGATGTTTTTTATGCCAACTATTTCAGCTGCTGCTAAATGCTCTCTTGTTTGTGGCTGAGGACACGGCTCGTCTGCTGCTATCACAAGTATTGCTCCGTCCATTATTGCTGCTCCTGAGAGCATTGTTGCCATTAATGCTTCATGGCCTGGTGCATCCACAAAACTGACTGCACGAATAAGGGTTGCTTTTGAGCCGCAGTGAGGACAAGTTGGTTTTGTCGAGTAGTTACTTGGCGGTTCGCATTTTGGACATTTATAAATGGGCATGTCCGCATAGCCCAACCTTATTGTTATGCCTCTTTTCAGCTCCTCACTGTGCCTTGCCGCCCAAATACCTGTCAATGCTTGAACTAATGTTGTTTTGCCATGGTCAACATGACCTATAGTACCAACGTTCACCTCAGGTTGCCTTGATAAAGCCTTGCTTTTTTTCTTGCTCATTTTGTTTTCCCATAAACGTTTACAAGTTGTTAAAAGGATTAAATTCCGCGAGTTAATAAATTTTAAGCCTTAATCTCAGCTTCTTTTTTAGGTGTTTTTTCTTTCGTCTTCTTTTTCTCTTCTTTAGCTTTTTTTGGTTTCTCCATTATTTTCATGTTAATTTGCGCTATTTCGTCTGTTATTACGTTACCACGAACCATTTTTCTCCT
>JAOZHM010000153.1 GCA_026014845.1 Candidatus Bathyarchaeota archaeon | reverse complement strand
TTTGCACGTTAACAAGTCTTGCCAACAGTCTTGCTACGTCGCTTGGTTTTTCAGCTACCTTCACGCCTGCGCTTCTCAAAGCTTCAATTTTACTTTCAGCTGTTCCCGCTTTGCCCATTATGATTGCGCCAGCGTGTCCCATGCGTTTTCCAGGTGGAGCGGAACGTCCTGCTATAAAAGCCACTACCGGTTTTGGATAGCTTTGTTCTATGATGTATTTCGCTGCTAATTCTTCCAAGTTGCCGCCTATTTCTCCTATCAAAACTACAGCCTTTGTTTTAGGGTCTTTCTCGAACGTTCTTAATATGTCTATGAAGTTTAGACCTGTTATTGGGTCTCCTCCTAGACCGAGGCATGTGGATTGTCCTAGGTTGCTTTTTGTTAGGCTTGCTGCTATTTCGTATGTAAGTGTTCCACTTCTGGAAACAATGCCTATTCCGCCTGGTTTAAAGATGTGGGCTGGCATTATTCCAAGTTTACATTCCTTAGGAGTTATTATTCCCGGGGTGTTTGGTCCTATGATTGTTGCTTTGACTTGTTTGGCGTATGCCATTACGTTGACTGCGTCCTTTATCGGAATGTGTTCTGTTATTACTATAATGGTTTCTATTCCGTTTTCTAGAGCTTCCAAGACTGCTTCTGCGGCAAATGGGGCTGGTACAAAAATTATTGAAGCGTTTGCTGGATGTTTTTCTAGGGCGGCCTCAACCGTGTCATAAACTGGTATGCCGTGAATTTGGTTTCCGCCTTTCCCAGGGGTTACGCCAGCGACGATTTTTGTTCCGTATTCCAGCATCAGCTTGGTGTGAAACCTTCCTTGAGTTCCAGTTATGCCTTGGACGATTGCGTATGTGTTTTTGCTAACTATTATTCCCATTTATTTCTCTCCCTCTTGTTTGGATATTTCAACAACTTTTTGTGCAGCCTTTTCCATGCTTTCCAGCACATGTATCCCAGCTTCTGTTAGTATTCTTTTTCCTTCTTCCTCGTTTGTTCCTACAAGCCTAATAACCACGGGTTTTGTTACTCCAGTCTTTTCCTTTGCTTTTAATATTCCCCGTGCAACTTCGTCGCATCGGGTTATTCCGCCTAAAATGTTTATGAAAAGTGCTATGACTTTTGGATCTGAAAGCACAATATTTAGGGCTGCAGCCATTTTTTCCGACGTTGCACCACCACCAACATCCAGAAAGTTTGCTGGATTTCCGCCGTAATACTGGATTGTGTCTAATGTTGCCATTACAAGGCCTGCTCCATTGCCTATGACGCCTATGTTACCGTCCAGTTTAACGTAGGCTAAGTCATTTCTTATGGCTGCGAGTTCTTGCGGAGTGAGTTCGGTTTCGCCTTCTAGGAGTCTTTTTTTGTATTGTTGGTGGCGGAATAGGGCGTTGTCATCTATTATTATGCGTGCGTCTGCTGCAAAGAATTTTCCGTCGAAAGTTTCTACTATGGGGTTCATTTCAATTAATTCTGCATCGTAATCCATGCCAGCACGATATAAACTTTCAAAAATTTTTCCTAATGTAGATAGTTGACTGCCAGAGTATCCTATTTTTCTTGCAATCTGGCGGGCGTGGAAGGAGTGGAAACCATGTTGTGGATTTATCAAGAATTTTATGACTTTCTCTGGGGCTTCCGTGGCTATTTCTTCTATTTCCATTCCGCCAATTGCTGAGGCTATTGCAACATGGCTTCGGTTAACTCTGTCAATTGTTACGCCGAGGTAAAGTTCTTTCTTTATTTGTATTTTTTCCTCAATCCATACGCTTTTGACACGTATGCCTTTTATTTGCGTGTTTAACAGTCTTTCTGCAGCTTTTTCCGCGTCTGGAACTGAATTTGCAAAGAGTATACCGCCTGCTTTTCCTCTTCCAGCGACAAGCACTTGCGCTTTTATGGCGAAGGGTTGTTTTAGTTTGGTTGCGATTTCGCGGGCTTGGCTTACGTTTGTTGCTAGTCCACCTTTGGGTGTTGGGATTCCGTATTTTGCGAGTATAGTTTTTGCTTCGTACTCGAAAAGCTTCATTTTGGCTTTCTCCTATTTTATTGGTTCTATAGCGACGTAGGATTTTGTGTCTTTTACGCCTTCGATGTAAGAAAGTTTACTTAAAATTTCGTCGAGTTTCGTTCTTTCAACCATTATGAGAGCGTCAACGTCGCCTGCAATCCTAAATGCTCTTTGGATGGCGAGTTCCTTGATTTTTTTGTATACTCCGCCTCTTTTGCGAGGAGACACTTTTATGAATACAAATGCTGGGTTTGAGGATATTCCAAGCGCGTTCAATCCTTTTTCTGTTACGTCTATGAAGCCTCTGCCGGTTCGTATGTAGTTTAGGTTTCTGAGTTTCCGTAAGTGAACGTTCAGTGCTTGTCTGCTTATGCCTAGTTGTTTTGCCAAGTCGTTCTGCTTCATGTGTAAAGAGTATGTGTTTGTAGCCTCGCCTTTTTCATATAACATTCGAAGCAGTTGCATTGAACGTCTCGTAAGAGATTCCAAGATTT
>JAOZHM010000152.1 GCA_026014845.1 Candidatus Bathyarchaeota archaeon | reverse complement strand
TGGTTTTCCTCCAACAGATTCACATGCTAAAGAAAGTAACGCTGGATGCTGAAAGTTATGCCACAATTCTTGTATAAAATATCGTAACGCGTCACGAATGGGTTTGTATTCTATTTCTTCATTCAAAATCTCTTCTTTAACCACTTCGTAGGCTTTTCTTCCTCTTTCCTCAAGTAATTCTTTCACTTTTTCCATCAATTTCTTGCTGCTCATTTTCTTTCGGTCGTTATTATGTCTCCTTTTTGTATTTGTTCTTTTAGGCTTGTCGTAGAGATTTCTCCAGCAAACTCCCCTTTTTATGGACTCCATACAGCATGCGCTAGGGGTACCAACTAGAATTGTTGTTGTGCCCCCCCTAGGTAAACATACAACAACACTTTCCGACACCTAAAAAGCAACATTGAAAATCTATAATTGCCACTATTCGCAGGCATGAAGATAAACGGGAAGCAAATAGAGCGACGCCCCTCTCAGAAGTAGTTGTCGCCCGCGCGCCTACCTGTTGTGAATCGGCTTGTCGTCTTACAAAAGTTCAAAGCAAGCAACAAAGCTAACTGTAGAACTGGAAACCAAACTAATTATTCAGCCTCAACCGCGGAAACAGAAAAGAATTATTCTGACTCATACGTGGTGTGCATCTTATAGAACACAGGAGACACCTGACCGACATGTGACGCTGGCTTGCTAGCTGCTATCGGACGCTTCTGTACGTGCTTGTATCCGCATTCACATTCAAAGCCGACTATCTTATCTTTACGTCTTATTTCCTGCCATTTCTTGGCTTCGCATCCGACGTTTTGTTTGTGAATCTTCCACAGTATTCTTACCTCTTCACGGGCTAGTGGCGCATACTTTTTTGCAGACGTATAATACCATGCGGCGTAGGCTGCGAAACATAACCATAACGTAGGCACCAGTATTTTCGACATGGGGCTGAGCATTTCCAACATGGACGTTATTATTTCTAACATGTTTTTCACCATTTGTATCTGTGTCTTACACTTATACAATATGTCTCACAAGAGACATATCTACTTACGTAATACTGTTTCTTACGATATAAATATTACGGAAAACTCCGAATGTTGCATAAAACGTCCCACTGGTTTGAATAAGCGGCTTTCAAGGATCGCGCGCGCTAGTCTAAGTCGCAGTCACCTAAGTAGCGTCCTTTTGGACAGTTGAGTGACTCTACGCAGTAGGAGCGTCCGCGTTAGTTTTTGAAGGATAGGTCTTCCAGACTGAACTAAGTTTCTGACAAGAGGATTCCTGAAGCTTCCTACAAATCTATCATAATCTTGATCACTAGCACTTTCAAAGAATTTCCTTAGCACTTGACAAGAGCCAAACTCAGGTAGAAGTTCATCTTCAAGAAGCAAATTATAATCAAGATTCTTGTGGATTGCTTTAGCACATAGCTTTGCAGATCTTATCCCCCATTTCAACCCAAACCCTAAAGCAGGGTCTGTAAATGAACCAGCATTTCCAACAACAAACAAGTTATCTTTCTGATAAGAAGAGAAATCATACCAGCTCTCAATGTCTACCCATTCATCAAGAATCTTCCAACCTCTTGACACAGCAAGTTGTCTCAGACTCTTACGATAGGTTTTGACAGGAACATTCTTGCCAATTGAAAATGAAACCAAAGAAGCCTCAGTTGTTGAGAAAGGTATAATGTAGGCATAACCATGTAATGAAAGTTGATTGTTAAGCCAGATTGTCGTCCATTCAGGATTGAAGTCACCTTCAACTGTGAAGCCCACCCCTATTCCAACTTGTGTAGGCGTTTTTGACCTAAGACCTGCTTCCAATGCAATTCTTGAGCTGTAACCATCAGCAGCAACAACTATATCAAATTGGTCTTCTAATTGCTCTTTCTTTTCCACCCTCCTAGAATAATTAATAGAGATGAACTCTTCAACGAGTCTTCTTTCTCTAGCTTCAATACCTGTTTCTCCACCAACTTCATAGAAAAAGCCTATGTTGCCCTTAAGCAATATTGTGTGACTTGGAGAACGTATCTCGAGGGTCTTCAAATTCTGATCAGGGTACAGCTTAGGGACATTATCCAGAAAATGAGCACTACCTTCCATCTGTCTTGGTCTAGTAGGGCTATCTTTAGACATCATCTCAAAAATCTCAACTTCATGACCAAAACTATGTAGTGCTCTGGCACATGATACACCTGCCATTCCAGAGCCTATTATGGCAATTCTCATTTAGTGTCCCTACTTGAGCTACCTCTTTGAGCTAGGAGTTCTTTTGTATACGCACTCTCTTGATAAAAGTTTTCACAAAATCTACATTGAAAGGTGAGAGGTTAAGAAGAGACATGATGAGGCCCGCGCTGTCTGGTTCCAACTATCAAAGAATATAAATAAGAGGGGTCATTTCATGCGCCAGATAAGGTTTAAGCTGTCACCAGACTACTCAGTTCTGTAATCTCAACGGAAATTCATCTTACTATCCAAAAAGAGCAAAGCCTCATTTAATGTCAGAGCCTACTAATTGTTCTTTTAGTATGCCAGCGTATGCTTCTACGTACTGTTTTCCTTTCCTAGTTATTGTGTAAACTTTTCTTGTTCTTTGTCCTTGCTTTTGTTTCTCACTTGTCAAGAAGCCTTTCTGTTCCAGTTTATTAAGCATCGGATATAATGCTCCGTGTCTCAGCGTTACACCGAACAACGCTTCTACTACTTTTTTTATCTTGTAACCCCACATGGGTTGGGTCTGGATAAGCCTTAATAGTTGAATGTCGAGCAAGTTTCTGGTCATGCGTTGAACAAGTTCTTTTCTGAAAGTTTCTGTCAATTTTTCACTCTCTAAACATGTTCTGTCTTGAACTGGTTCATGTTTGAGCTTATTTAAATTATGTAAAAAACGGAATATTCCTATATGCTTCGATATGCTTTTTTATGTTTCGGGTAGGTATGAACCTTTATATTGACGTTTATGCAATAGAAAGACTTGAGATATGTCCCAACGGAGACATATTGTATCCATGTCTAACAGTAAAACTGTTGGACAGAAATACAGAAGGGAAGTAAAAATATGGGTAACAACTCGAAAGAAGTTCAGGTCAAGTTGATGAAGGGACTCTTAGACCTTATAGTGCTACAGTTATTGAACACAAAACCTGTGCATGGGTACCAGATAATCACAAGAATCCGTAAAAGCTTTGGAGTGTACTTTGGACCAAGCACCATTTATCCGCTCTTGAACACGTTGGAGAAAAAGGGATATGTGAAAAGCGAATGGGACATGAGCAACGAACGACCAAGAAAGGTGTACACGCTGACAACTGAAGGGAAAGGCCTGCTAAACTTCACGGAAGACTCGCTCAACTTCATATGCAGGAAAATAGGCACACCAGGAATACCTAAAGGAGTCTTAGCAGAAGATAATAATCTAAAACCAGTCTTGCACCCATTCCTGAGAAAAATTGAACGCGCAAAACCACGGATTTAGCTTCTAACTCCACCAATCTTTCAACTTCACCAAAGACTAACAACACAGTTTCTTCTTACAATATTAGCATACTTTTTATTATACACTTCGCTTTTTGTACAAAGGATGCAGCATTGGAAAAAGCAGACATTCTAATTTACGGATGCACCATTTTGCCGATGAACGAAAAATGTCTCATACAAGATGGAGCCCTAGCCACAAAAAATCGGAGAATAATTTTTGTCGGTAAACGTGCATCTGCAAACAAAATAAAGGCAGAAATAGAGATAAATGCAAAGAAAAAAATTGCCATGCCAGGTTTGATTAATTGTCACACACACGTGCCTATGACCCTTTTTCGCGGAATAGCTGAAGACCAACCTTTAGGAACTTGGCTGAAGGAGACAATCTGGCCTTTGGAGGCCAAGCTTAAATCAGAGGATGTTTATGTTGGTGCCCTTTTAGGCTGCTTAGAAATGATAAAAAATGGAACAACTTGTTTTGCTGACATGTATTTCCATGAGGACATGGTTGCAAAGGCTGTGGAGAAAAGCGGATTGAGAGGTGTTTTAGCGGAAGGCATAATTGAAGCTGGAAACAAGGCGCGAGGCGAGAAAATGCTGAACGAAAGCATAAATCTTGCCAAAAAATTCCGTGGATACGCTAATGGCAGAGTAACCACTCTTTTAGGACCTCACGCGGCTTACAGTTGCAGCCCTGAGCTTCTCACCAAAATCAAGAATAAATCCTTAGAATTAAACGTTGGCGTTCACATTCACTTAGCTGAGTCAAAAGAAATGTTTAGAAAGTTCGAGAAGAGATATCGTCCTACCGAGGTTGAATTTTTGGATAAGATAGACTTTTTTAGCGTTCACGTTCTTGCTGCCCATTGTATAAGTTTGTCTGGGGAGGACATGCAGATTTTGTCTAAGCGTGGCGTTAATGCTGTTTATGTTCCTGTGGCTAACATGAAACTTGGTGTAGGTGCGGCAAAAGTGAAAGATTTGACTGATTTAGGTGTTAATGTTGGTTTGGGGACGGATGGTCCAGCCAGCAACAACACACTTGACATGTTTGAAACAATGAAAATTGCCACTTTGCTTCAGAAGCTCGTTTATTTAAATCCCAAGATTTTACCGGTCCATGAAGTTTTAAGGATGGCAACAGTAAACGGAGCTAAAGCCTTGGGACTTGGGAAAACCATTGGTTCACTTGAAGTAGGTAAAAAAGCTGATATAATCCTAATTGACCCATCAAAGCCTCATTTAAAACCCCTACATAATATATACGCAAGCGTCGTTTATTCTGCGCATGGAAGTGATGTTGACACGGTTATTGTTGACGGAAACATTGTAATGGAGAATCGGAAGGTGAAAACTTTAGATGAGCAGGCTGTTATGGAAAGGGCTGAAAAAACATCGTTGGATCTGTTGGCACGATAAATCTTCTGGATTTTAAGTCTTTCTACGGTTAAATTTATGAATAGGAAAAACTATCCTTTTTCTTCCTCAACAAGTTTGGTTTGAAGGTTAAATCTATGGATGGAGTGAAGGCTATCTTTGAACCGCAAAAGGTTCTTCTAGTAGGTTCAAGTAAGATTCGGGAAAGGGTTGGAATGGCTTCTCCTCAGCTTTTCAAGAACGTTATTTATAATATGAGAAAATTCTTTCGTGGAAAAACGTTCGTTCTGGATTTGGATGGAAAAGCTAAATACAACAAGTTAAGTAAATTGCAAGAGATTCCCGAACTTGCAGTCATAATGCTTCCGTCAAAACAATCAGTCGAACACGCAGAAAAATGCGCAAAAATAGGCATGAAAGCTTTTGTAATGATTACTGGAGGGTTTAAAGATGAACAGCGTCAACAACTGCTCAAGATTAAAGAAAAATATGATGTTAGAATTTTAGGACCAAACACGATTATGGGCGTCATAAACACTGCCAATGGATTAAATGCAACCTTTGAAAAAAATGTTATGCCCAGAAAGGGAAATATTGCTGTCGTATCTCAAAGTGGCGGAGTCGGTGCTTGTCTGCTTGATTTGGCATGCTACTATAATGTCGGCATAAGCAAATTCGCTTTTGTAGGAGATAAAATAGATGTTGATGACGTTGACTTGCTACGGTATTATGGAAAAGACAGAAAAACGAAGGTTATCTGCTTATACATGGAAGGAGTAAAAGAAGGAAGGAAATTCATCGAAGAAGCAAGGAAAATAGTGAAGAAAAAGCCTATTTTAGCTTTGAAAGGCGGAATAACACAGCAATCAGCGAAAAGAGCGAAATCACATACAGCTTCAATTGCAGGATCGGACGAAATTTTTGATGCAGCCTTCAAAAAAGCTGGAATAATAAGGGTTGAAAACATTGAAGAATTGATGAACACAGCCATAGCATTCTCGAAACAGCCTCCAATGCACGGAGATAACGTGGCAATTGTAAGTAATGTGGGTGGACCAGCAATACTGGCTGCAGATGCTGTTGCAAAAAACAATCTAAAACTTGCAAATTTGTCTGAAAAGACCAAAAAGAAAATTGAAAGCCTCTATCCAGGCGTCGACGCGACAAATCCTATAGATATGATAGCTGACGCTAGAGCTGAAAGATACTCCAAAGTGTTGGAGTTGGTGCTCGCCGACAAAAACGTGGACGGCGTCCTAGTGATAAACATGCTTAAATCTTGCTTCTTTGAACCGAAAGACGCCAAAGTGATTAAAGAAGTAGCAGCGGAATATCCAAATAAACCAGTTGTTGACGTGCCAGCAGGCGGGGAGGACTTCGCACTCGTATACAATGTCTTAGGGAAGACTAGCGTACCTCTGTTTAATTTGCCTGAAAAGGCAGTCAGGGCATTGAAGTTTTTAAGAACTTATGGCGAAATCCTTGAAAAGCATTAACTATATCTTGAAGAGTGACAGATTTTGTTTATGATGATATCGCTTCAGGTGGAAGTTTGGCCAGGCAATTAAAGCATCCAGATGGAAAATTGAGAAGGCAAATTATCAGTTTTTGCAGACGTGTTGCTGGTTCTTGCCAAATTACGACAGCCTGTATAGTTGGTGATTATGCCTTAGGACTGACTGATGCGAAAACAGTTCTCGAAGTATTGCTTGTGATTCGCGGTTTTCAGCCTAGGTTGATGAGTTATGTTAAAATTTTGGATGATAGAAGTGTTATTGTTTTTGCTGTTGACGAATGGGTCTTTGAGAGGGATGTGGATAGAGGATTTTTAGGCGAGGCATTGGCTGAAAGAATAATTTTTCCATACGTCGCCCTAAAAAACGAGAATTACTTGCATATTCAAGAGGTTAAATTGAAAAAGCGTTTAATTCTTGAACTTTTCGAAAATCTCGTTTTGGATTTTCCGGAATTATCCTACAATTTTCACATAAAACCAGAGTATTTTATGTATGAAACCATGTTGAGCAGAGCCCGGCTTTTCCCGCCGATGATTTACACCGTGTTAAACTTCATGCAAAGCAATGCTAAAAAAGAGAATGTAAGATTGGTTATGCGCGGATATTTGGAGGCGTTAAGGGAATTAGAGGAAGAAGATGTAATTACTTTTTCAGACGGATACGTAAAAATTTCCAAAAAATTCGTGGAGAAAGTTGAAAGCAAGAAAATTCGTTTCATCAATATTTTCAAGACTGCCCAAAGGGCTTTATTCAATTCTTTGCTTGGCACTTTTTCAATAACTTTAGGTTTTCTCTCGCAAAATAGAGGATTGCATAACTTTCAGTGGGATGTTAGAGAAAACTCACTTATCCATCAACTTGAGGACCCCCTCAAACATTTGTATATTCCTACGGCTCACGGGCTTGTTCCTTTGTCAGCTAAGATGGACATAGAAGCTTTTGCAAGGAAAGTGCTTTCAAGGGGCGAGGAAGCTGAAATCAAGATTGAGAAGATTGGTGGTGTTTTGAACGATGTCTATTTAGTTAGTGCTTTTGTAAACAATGACGAAAAGAAAGTTGTCGTTAAAAGGTTTAAGGACTGGTCAAGTTTTAAATGGTTTCCCCTCAATTTATGGGCTCTCGGGACAAGAACTTTTGCTGTTTTGGGACGCTTGAGGCTTGAAAAGGAATGTGCCATAAATCAACAGTTATACAGCATGGGTTTTGATGTTCCTAAAATTCTGTATGTAAGCCATGGTGAACGCTTAATTTTCATGGAATATGTTCAAGGAGAAAAACTCGATAAAACAATAAAAAGAATTATGAAATCACAGACAGATGAAAGTGTGAAAAATGAATTGGACGTCATGAGTAGGGTTGGCGAAAAATTCGCAAAAGTGCATGCTCTAGGCATAGCTTTAGGAGATACAAAACCTGAGAATATTATGGTCAGAGAAAAAAATGGTGGGATCTGCCTGCTCGATCTGGAGCAAGCATCTAGGAACGGTGACAAGGTTTGGGATATTGCGGAATTTCTGTATTACACAGGGCATTACCTTCCACCCCTTGTTGGAACGCGCCCAGCAGAACTTATTACAGAAGCATTTGTTGAAGGTTATTTAGAGACTGGAGGAGACATTAAGCTTGTTAGAAAGGTTGGAAATCCGAAATACACAAAGGTTTTCAGCATATTCACTCTTCCCCACATAATTTTGGCTATTTCAAACATTTGTAGACAGACGGGCAAACTGAAGGCATAAGTGCGATTAATACTATTTTTTACCTTTCCTATGCCTTGTAGGAAGCTCAACTTTCTTTTTCTGTTTCTTCTGCATCTTCTTGGCTCTTTTTATTTGTCTATGCTTTTCCCGACCTGCAGCTTTCTCTTTCTTGCTTCT
>JAOZHM010000151.1 GCA_026014845.1 Candidatus Bathyarchaeota archaeon | reverse complement strand
GATAGGAGCATATGCTTATGCATTAATCGCTATTAACCTTAAGATACCCTTGTTCTTCGTACTCTTCTCTGTTGTTTTTATTGGAATCATATTAGGAGTAACAGTAGAGCGTCTTCTGATGAGACCCCTTTACCAAAAGTTCACAGAGTGGGGGGCCATGAGGGATGAATACGCGATTATTATTACATTTGGGCTATCTCTTTTTCTAATGAACCTCGCCAATCAAATCTTTGGACCTTATCCAATTAGTGGGCCGGGATTACGCCCATTGAGAGAAAGGATTATGGTCGGAGATATTGTTATGATGAGCAGTCATCGGATTATAGCCTTTGGTGTCGGGGCTGGGGTACTCATAATAGCGATTCTGCTTGTGAGATATTCCCCTTGGGGGAAGGTGATTCAGGCGGTTTCGCAGAACCGTTTTGGGGCATCCATCGCTGGCATAAACTCAACTCAAGTTAGCTCGATCGTATTTGGTATCTCAGGGGCATTAGCTGGACTTTCCGGAGCACTACTATGCCCGATTTTTTCTGCCGAACCTTTTGTGGGTGCCCTCCCTGGTATTAAATCCTTCATCATCGTTGTATTGGGAGGGATGGGATCGGTACCGGGGAGCATCTTAGGCGCCTATTTATTAGGAGTATTCGAACAATTTGGAGCGGTTTATATCTCCTATACTTATCGTGATACCTTTGGATTTCTCATTTTAATACTCGTGCTGCTTCTCAGACCACAAGGGATCTTCGGGGAAAAAGCAAGGGAAGTATGAACACAAGTATAGGCTTGAGATCTTATTGGAAGAAATGTAGGCAGGTTATAGAGGAGAAGCGAGCTCTTGATTTAATTTTTTCCCTAATGAGCTTGTTAGTAATTGCCATACTTCCCATTTTTTTGACTTCTGCCTATTGGCATGGCGTTCTAGTTGTAGCTATGTTTTACGCGTTGGCTGCTATAGGATGGAACTTGCTAGGAGGCTATACGGGTCAGTTCTCGATCGCACCAGGAGCCTTTTGCCTAATCGGTATGTATTCCTCCGCTCTATTAGTGCATTATTGGGATTGGAATCCTTACCTGGGAATCTTTATGTCAGTAGTATCCACGGCTACTATAGGTCTCCTTCTTGGTTGGATATGCCTTCGCTTAAGAGGCCCTTATTTGGCCCTTACTACTATTGCATTCGCAGAAATTATAAGAGGTGTTATAAGATTCTCCTACGATATCACACGAGGTGACCTAGGACTAAGCGTTCCAAAACTCTATGGCAGTGGAGTTGGCCATCTGGATTATTACTATACATTCCTGTTGGTTGTTATTATCGTTCAAATCTTTTTATATTTTTTGATTAAATCAAAAATTGGCCTATACTTGCAGAGCATCCGAGATGATGAGGTGGCAGCTAGCGGACGAGGTGTCAATGTGGTTTGGTGGAAAACTTTTGCCTTTGCACTGAGCAGCCTTATATGCGGATTAGCTGGGGGACTTTATGTCCATTTTATCGGATTAGCCAGCCCAGAGATGGGGTTGCTCATGAATTCGGGACTGATAATTGGCATGGCCGTTATTGGGGGTATGGGCACCTTGGCAGGTCCTCTCGTAGGTGGCCTCATATTACACCCCTTGTCCGAGTATGTCCGCGAATTCGGTGTCCAACACATGGTTGTTTTCTCCTTCCTGATTATAGTCGTTGTACGGTTTTGGAGGGCTGGTCTATATGGCTCATTGAAAAATATACTGGAGAGGTTAATATTCCATGGATAAAGATGCGAAGCTGTTAGAAGTTAAAGGGGTTTCCAAGAGATTTGGAGGACTTCAGGCTTTACGAGATGTGTCATTTAGCATGGATGAGGGAGAGCTCATAGGCCTTATAGGCCCTAATGCATCAGGGAAAACCACCCTTTTAAACATTATCAATGGATACTATCCACCGAGTTCAGGAACCATATATCTAGACAGGCACCGCATTGATAGTCTAAATCCAAATCAGGTAGCCAAACAAGGTGTTACTCGCATGTTTCAGGCCACCCGTATCTTCCCAAGGATGTCTGTATTAGAAAATATGCTAACCATAGCCTATGCTGTCCGCCGTATTCCATCTCGGGATATAGTTCAAAAAGCGAGAAAGATTTTGGCCCGGCTATCACTGGATGATATGATCCATGAGGATGCCGGAAATCTATCAGGAGGACAGAGAAAGATCCTAGAATTTGGCACTTGTTTCATGGCAAATCCTAAGTTAGTACTCCTTGATGAGCCATTTGCTGCAATCCACCCGGAACTCAAAGGTATTTTGGAGGAGTTTATGATAGCCCATTATGAGGAAGGGGGAACATTGTTGCTTGTGAGCCATGATATTCCTTCCGTGGTAGCATCTTGCCCCAGATTGATAGTGCTAAATGTTGGTACTATTATCGCTGATGGACCGACTGAAGAAGTGGTCAAGAAGGATGAGGTGGCCGAGGCATATCTCGGAGGAATTGTATAGGAGATATAAGAGATGGAGTCCCTTCTTGAGGTAGAGAACATAACTTTAGGTTACTCAGAGGATATTGACATTCTCCATAATGTTTCGATAAATATAGCCCCTTCCACAATTACAGGAATGATCGGACTTAACGGATCTGGGAAAACCACACTTATAAAAGGTATATATGGGTTTTTGAAGCCTAAACAAGGGCGCATCCTCTTTGAAGGTGAGGATATCACTGATATTAAGCCTTACTCTCTTATCTATAAAGGTATATGGTACCTTCCTCAGGACTCTAGTCTTTTCCCCTACCTCTCTATAGAGGACAACCTATATATTCCTATTAAATCCCTTCAACTCAGCCGGAATGAGATGAAAAAGCGCATTAAAGAAATTTTTGAGCAATTCCCGGATCTCGGGGAAAAAAGAAAAAAGAAGGCAGGTAATCTGAGTGGCGGACAACAAAAAATGTTAGAATGCGCAATGGTACTCTTGGTTAGGCCCAAGCTTCTGTTTGTGGATGAACCTGTCGTTGGTCTCGCTCCTAAAGTTGCCACAGAAATGTATGAAAGAATCGTGGAATTCTTGCACTGGGGAATGACAATATTTTTAATTGATCATAATGTACGAAAAGTCATTGAATTATCAAGTTATGTGTATGTGATGAGTCTTGGCAGAATCACAAGTGAAGGACCGAAAGATCATTTCGAAGGAGAGCTTAAACAACAAGTAAGGCACTGGTTAGGGCTTTGAGCTTACTTTCTTCATCCAGCGAGTTAATTGGATTGGAAAGTGAAATCAGTGCATAATCAAATGATAGTGAACTGAGGACCAGGAAATGTAGACGATGACATTCAGGTTTAGAGGGTTAAGAAGCCTGAGAAATTATTCATTTTTATGTCTAATCCTTTTTTCCACCTCTTCTATAAACCAACGGTTTGATTTTCCAGGAGCATAGCTAAACTATCCATTCCAAATTTCGAAAGCTCAAGGGTGAAGGTATATCCATTCTATTAATTACCAAACGCCTATAGTTACTGCTGGTAGAATCCTCATACTTGATCCTGTTGCACCTCTTTTGAATGAATTGTCCGCTGTGTTAGCTCCAAAACTTTTTGATGACATGCTAAGGAAAACAAAAGATTTTAATTTAAAGGCAAATCTTGTAATATTAATAAAAATGCTAAAAACGCATGGTAATTTGAGATCATGGTCATATCCTGGAAATGAGGTAAAATAAATCAGGATTGGTATGAAAAAAGCGAGGAGTTAGGTGATGGAACATGTTTTTAGACCTCAAAAATATTATTATTCGTTTAGGATTAATGAGCCTGCACTCAAAATAAATCCAGGTGATACTGTCATAACATGGACAGTTGATGCACGAAATGCCGACTCAGAAGGAAAGGTAATACCTGAGGAAAAGCGGTACTTTTCTACAATCAAACCTTGCGAAGTAAATCCCCTGGTTGGTCCAATCTACATAACTGATACCGATGTTACAGATACACTTTCTATACACATCGATACAATCAAATTGACCAGGGATTACGCCATCTCCAAATTTAGTGCAGGATATGGTGGATTGAGGATCAAGAGCCTTTCAGCCATAGGTCTGTTAAGCGTCTTTGAACCATTCTCGGATGAATTATTTACGTGGATTTTAGATAGAGAAGCAGGCGTTGGTAAG
>JAOZHM010000150.1 GCA_026014845.1 Candidatus Bathyarchaeota archaeon | reverse complement strand
GAGGCTAGCATGACTCCGATGTGTCTGGCTTCTCCTTCTAAAGTTGAGGTCAGCAAAAGCGTGTTTAACCCAGCAGACCTTAACTGTTCACACACTGCCAGACTTGCGAACCTATTGTTTCCAATTATAACGTTGTAGACTTTCTTGAATGCTTTGTCGTTTGCTTTAGGGGTTTCTGGAATAAGGCCCTTTTCACCACTTGACAAAACTTTTTTGATGGATGCTGCAGCCTTGTCCCACAAACCGTATTTCTTCAAGGCTTTGATGGCGTCGCTGAAGGTTGTTGAATCAGGAACAGTTGGGCCTGAAGCAACAAAATCTAACGGGTCTCCGACAATGTCTGAAAGTATAAGATTCAGAACTGTGGCTGGATAAGCCTTTTTTGCAAGCCATCCCCCCTTGAAATCTGAAATGTGCTTCCTGACGGTGTTAATCTCGTTTATTGTTGCACCGCACTTAAGTAACGCATCCGTAATTTCCCTCTTGTCGTTAATGGTTATTCCACCGCGGGGCAGAGGCATGAGACTTGAGCCACCGCCTGAAATCAAACATATGACTAGGTCTTCTGTTTTTGCTTGTTCGGCGATTTTTAACATACGACGTGTTCCTTCTACTCCCGACTTGTCTGGGATGGGATGGCTTGCCTGTTGAAACTTTATAATTTCCGTTTTGTGTTCGCTACCGTGTGGAATGTTTCCAAGTCCTTTTGTTATGTATTGACCTAGAATCTGTTCTAACGCTTCAGCCATTGAGCCACTTGCTTTTCCGCCGCCAATAACAAAAACGTTCTTTAATTTTTTCAAATCAAATGAGTACTGGTTTACTTTGAGTATGGAATTTTTCAGCAAAAGTTTTGATTTCATTAATTGTTTTGGGTCTACAGCATTCAACGCATATTCTAGGCTTTTAAGGGCTAGTGCTCTGGCTTTTCGATTAAGCTGTGTGAAGCCATTTCTGACGAGTTGCTCTTTGTTCTTTATTGTTATCATTCAGCTAGCCCATCATTTGCTAAGGATTTAATGATTTATATGTGTAAACGAGATATTTTAGATAATAGTTATGTGAGATATTGGAGATGATGCTGAAGACACTAGTTGGGTATGCCGTTTCCGCAATTCTCTTGTTTTTTGCAGTGCTTTTTGCTCTGGCTTCTGCATATGCACCTATCAGAATATGGGTAAGTGTCCTTCTTTTTCTAGCTGGCTTTGGAATGTTATATTTCGTTTGGAAGCGACAACCTACACAGATAGTGCAGAAACTTGAGGTGCCTGGAAGGATTAAGGTTCAAGCGATAAAATGTCCTAATTGTTCAGCCTCGATAGATATGAATCAGATAAAGATTGTGGATGGCGTGCCATTAGTTAAGTGTCCTTATTGCGGGCATGCTTTTCAAATTACAGAGGAACCGAAATGGTAACCAAAAAACTAGTTCAAAGGGCACTCCTTTTATTAACTGTTCTATCTGTCACGCTGATCATGTTCAATTCAATACCTGTTGAAGCACAAAACATTGAATACTATCTAAATAATGAGTATGCAAAAATATGGATTAACCAGACGGATGGAACTATCGACCTTCTATACAACATAACAATAACATGCACTCAAGGAGTAATCCACTATATTAGAGTGGGTCAGCCAAAAGGAGACTTCACGATCGGACCGACTAAAGACGAAGAAGGACGTATCTTAAGTACATTAGATGCAAGTAGCGGAGAATATTACGGGGTGCGTGTTAATCTCTATACTCCTATTTCTGCTGGACAAAGTGTTTGGTTCACATTGTTAACAAATGTTGGACACATGATATGGGAGGATGAGGATAATCCGGGAAACGTTGGTATGCAGTTCATTCCGTGCTGGTGGGATGCGCCTGTAGATGAGCTTAGACTTGCCGTAGTTTTACCAGAGGGAGTGACTAAAGAAAATGTTAAGTGCACCCCTGATTGGGATAACGCATACAAAGATCCAGATGAAGAAAATAGGCTTGTAATCTATTGGGAAAAGCATAATCTGCAGGAGAATGAAAAATTTCCTTGCGGCGTTTCCTTCCCTAAAGAGTACGTTGAGTATTATGACGTACGGAGGAAAGGCATCGATTGGAGCATTGCTGGATGGGTAGTTCTTGGAGTTTTAGCTATTGGCGTTTGCTCTGTGGTCATTGTGTTTAGAAAGAGGGGGTACCTAAATCCCATCTTGCGAATTGAAACTCTCGGAGTGAGACGTGGATTAACAGCCGTCGAAGCCTCGTATCTTCTTGATTTTCCGCCAACCAAAATTGTAACCGAAATTCTTTACAGTCTTTTAATGAAAAAGGCGGTTTGGGTTAAAGCAACAACTCCAGCTTTGAAACTTGAAGTTATGAAACCATTTAAGGACGAGACTGGAACATATGAAACGCCTTTACGTTACTATGAAAAGAGTTCTCTGAAAGCAATAAAAAAGAACGGAACTTTAGATGAAGTGAAACTTGCAGAAACAATCATGCAGTTACGTGACACGGTTGAGGATAAACTTCGTGGTTACTGTAGACAAGACACAATAGCTTATTATAAAAACATAGTTGCTAAGGCGTGGCAGCAGGTGAGGCAGGCGGGAACGCCAGAAATTGCGTCCAAAGCTTATAATGAGAATCTGTTATGGCTGCTTCTGGACAAAAACTTTGAATCCCAAACTAAAGGCGCATTCAGCGATAGGGTTTTCAGACCTGAAATAGATTGGTGGTGGTACTGGTACGGCTACACGTATTACTATCCCAAACCCACCTACAAACCTGTTCCAGCAACTGCCAAGCCGCCTCCAACGATTCCAGGCGCAGAATTCGCCAACAACATCGTAACGTCCATCGAAAAAACAGCCAACAACGTAGTCGCTAACATAGAAAAATTCGCAAACTCGATACTTCCAGCACCACCTCCCTCTCAACACACGTCGAGGGCGCCAGCGCATGATGGAGCTAGTTGCGTTTGTGCATGTGCTTCATGTGCCTGTGTTTGTGCTTGCGTTTCATGCGCTTGTGCGTGCGCATCTGGAGGAGTAGGAATTGCTGAGGGGAGGAAATAAGGCGTGAGTTTTTTTAAAAAGGTAAGAAAGATTAGGGCTTCAAAAGTTCCAGCCGGGCTGTACACATACCGGGGAAAGGGGGAATTCACTGGTATGGCTCTTCAGTTGCGGGTGGAACCTGATGGGACAGGTTTGTTGGTTATCAACGCTAACACGGTATTGTATCTCAATGAGACAGCTGCTGCTCACGCCTACTTCTTCATGATGGGTATGACAACTGATGAATCTGTCGAAAAGATTAGGCGAATTTACCGAGTTAAGAAAGCTGTCGCCCAAAAATATCACGAACGAATGATCTATACTATAAGTACGTTAGCTCAGACGGAAGAGGTCTGTCCAATATCATTTCTTGACGTTGAACGCATAGAACCCTTTTCGCGAGAGCTATCTGCCCCCATACGAATGGACTTAGCCCTAACCTACAGATGCCAGAACAACTGTATCCACTGCTACGCAGGTGGACCACATGAAACTCCAGAGCTAAACACTGACCAATGGAAAAAGGTAATCGAGAAACTACACAGCATCGGCATTTTCATCTTCACATTCACAGGAGGCGAACCAACCTTACGCAAAGACCTGCCAGAACTATTACGCTATGCACAGGAAAAGGGAACGGTCACAGGTTTAGTCACGAATGGAAGACGACTAAAAGACAAAGAATATGTACAAAAACTTGTTGACGCTGGGCTCGACTTCGTACAGATAACCATTGAATCGCATGACCCTTCTACACATGACTTCATCACGTCTGTTAAGGGGAGCTGGCAAGAAACCGCAGAAGGAATAAAAAACGTGATCCCAACACCCATCTACGCCACAACAAACACTACACTCAACACACACAATGCAGACGGGTTCTTGGAAACAATCGAATTTCTACACGACTTAGGAGTGACAGTTTTCGGGTGCAACAGTTTGATCTACTCTGGAAGTGGTCCGAAAATAGCCGATGAATTTGCCCTAAAAATCGGTGAATTGAAAGAACTTTTGCCTAGAATTCAGGAAAAAGCCCGCGAACTTGGAATGAAGTTTATGTGGTATACGCCCACTCAGTACTGTCAACTTGACCCAGTCAACCTAGGATTAGGGGTTAAGTCATGCAGCGCTGCTAGAATCAACATGTGCATAGGACCCCAAGGCGAAGTTTATCCTTGCCAAAGCTATTTTACAGTTGTCGGAAAAATCCTTGAAGATGAGTGGTTAAAAATCTGGAATCATCAAACCTGCAAAAGCATAAGGGCAAGAGAATATGGGCCTGAAAAATGCAAGAAGTGTCAACTGCTATCCGTTTGTGGGGGAGGATGCCCACTCGAATTGAAAGAAAAAAAGTACATTTGTGCTGAAGCTCAATGATTCAAGTTTCATATAGGATAAGCATAATAAGTTAATGTTAACAACAGAATTCCGCAAATCTGTGTTGGTGAGCTTGTGTGTTAAAACCAAAAGTTTATGTTACCCGTGAAATCCCAGAAAGGGGTCTGAAAACGATAAGGGAGCGTTTCGACGCTGAAGTCTGGCCTGAATATGGGCCTCCTCCGAAAAAAGTAATAATAGAGAAAGCTAGGAACGTTGACGCCGTTGTTTCACTTTTGTCCGACAAGATTGACGCAGAAGTTTTTGATGCGGCACCTAGATTGAAGATTGTTGCTCAGATGGCAGTTGGCTTCGATAACATAGACGTGAAACTGGCCACGAAAAGAGGCATATATGTGACAAACACGCCTGAAGTGTTAACCGAAACCACTGCGGATTTTGCTTGGGCACTTTTGATGGCTGTTGCAAGGCGTGTTGTTGAAGCAGACAGATACGTGAGAACTGGAAAATGGAAGGTTAGCTGGCACCCGAGCATGTTGTTAGGCAGAGACGTTCATGGTGCAACAATAGGCATAGTTGGTGCTGGACGAATAGGTTCCTCTGTTGCGAAGAGAGCGAAAGGTTTCAACATGAAAATACTCTACTATGATGTTGTTTCCAGACCCGAGTTAGAGAAGGAATTAGGCGCGAAAAACGTGGACCTAGATACGCTTTTTAAGAAATCAAACTTCATCAGTATCCACGTTCCCTTGACGAAGCAGACCTATCATATGATAAACGAGGAAAAGCTCAGGCTTATGAAAAAGACAGCTTACCTCATAAATAATTCAAGAGGCGCAGTAATAGATGAGAAGGCACTTTACCGAGCGTTGAAAGAAGAATGGATTGCAGGGGCTGGATTAGACGTTTTTGAGCAAGAACCTACACCTGTAAATGATCCATTGCTGAGTCTTGACAATGTTGTCGCTGCTCCGCACATATCAAGCAGTAGCCACGAGACTCGTTCCAGAATGGCTGAGATGGTTGCCGAAAACCTAACAGCATTCTTTGAGGGAAGAATCCCGCCGAATCTGGTAAACCGAGAAGTTCTAAAAATTCGAAAGCCAAGCTAAAATTCTGATCTTTAGAACATCGAACATGAAAAAACGTGTGTAAATGGTTAAATATCATATTTCCTCTAAATGCTCTCCATAAAAGGTGGAGAAAATGCATAAAAGACTCTTGATACCTGGACCAACCGAAGTAAGCGCAGAAATGCTCCGTGAACAAGCCCGTTTTCTGATTGGGCATCGAGGCAAAGAGTTTGCAGAGTTATATACAGGAATCATAAAGAAACTGAATGAATTCTTTCGGTTGCCAGACAACTACAAAGCCACTGTTACTACGTCCTCGGGAACACTGTGGTTCGACATAGTTGGCAGAAGCATTGTAAAGGAGAAAGCCCTCGCTTGCGCCAACGGAGCCTTCTCAGAAAGATTTGGAAAAGCTATACAAGCTTGCGGTAAAAAAGTTGACTTTCTCGAAGTAGAGTGGGGGAAAGCGGTTAAGCCAGATATGATCGTGGAGAAACTTGGTTCAGGAGAATATGACACGCTGGCTATTTGCCACAACGAAACGTCAACTGGAGTACGAAACCCAATATACGAGATTGGAAAAATGATGAGAAGCAACTACCCCAACGTAATGCTTGCAATTGACAGCATTTCCGGAATGGTAGGCGACAAAACATTGCCGTCAGAAATTGGCTGCGACGTCATCTTTGCTTCGACACAAAAGTGTTTTGCTTTGCCTCCAGGGTTAGCAGTAGGAATCGTAAGCGATAGAGCCTTAGAAAGGGCTAGGGAAGTGCCTAACCGAGGCATGTACACAAATCTGGCTCGCCTTTTAGATTATTACGCGAGAAAGCATCAGACACCGTTCACTCCAAACATCCCGCTTCTGTATGCACTTGACAAACGAATGGATTTATTGCTGGAGGAAACACCTGAATGCGTGTATCAGAGGCACAAAGCCATGGCGGAATACACACGGGAATGGGCAATGAAACATTTCGCGTTGTTTGCAGAACCAGGATACGAATCAGTCACAGTTACCTGCGTCAAAAACACTTTAGGAAAAAGCGTGAAAGAATTAAATGAGAAACTGGCAGAAAGACATTTCATGATTTCCAACGGTTATGGCAAATTAGCTGAACAAACCTTCCGCATCGGTCACATGGGTGAATGGGATGTTGAGGGAATCAAAGAGGTTCTCT
>JAOZHM010000149.1 GCA_026014845.1 Candidatus Bathyarchaeota archaeon | reverse complement strand
TAAATATCTTCTGGCAACAGACATCTACATCAGTCCCTACATCTCTCCGAGTCAGATAAGCAGTGGCACGCTTGCATATGCATTGGGAGCAGGGCGAGCCATAATATCAACTCCTTACCTTCACGCCAAAGAAGTCCTAGCTAATAACCGAGGACTATTCTGCAAGTTTAAGGATCCCGATTCCATTGCCGAATCTATAGGTGTTCTTCTGAAAAATGAAGGGTTAAGAAAAAAAATGGAGAAAAAAGTTTACGAGTACAGCAGAAAATTCGTTTGGTCAAATGTAGCAATGAGATACGCTGAATTGTTCAGGCAAGTCCTCAAAACTTAAGAGGGATATAACACATGGATCTTCCACCTATAAAACTGGATTTTCTAAAATCACTTACTGATGACACCGGTATCATCCAGCACGCAAAGTTTGCCACTCCGAAAAGAAAGGAAGGATACACCACTGATGATAATGCGCGCGCATTGATGGCATGCATTAAGTACCATCAGATCTATGATGGCTCGGAAGTAGAAAAACTGATAGACGTGTATTTGAGCTTTCTTCTCCATATGCAAAGACCAGATGGCAGGATGCATAATCTTCTCGGTTACCATCGGCGGTTTGAAGACGAAGTAGGTTCAGAAGACTGCATGGGACGCGTCCTCTGGGCTTGTGGACTTACCATGAGTTCCAACTTACACATGGAGAAAAAACTAATATCAAAGGAAATTTTTGACAAAGTTTTCCCATGGGTTCCTGACTTCAAATCACCTAGATCCAAGGCTTTTGCAATCCTGGGACTTTGCCACTATTACAAAGCCTATCCTCAAGATCAGAATGTCATCCTAAACATCAAGGCATTGGCTGATCAACTTTTAAACAATTATAAACTTGAATCTTCTAGCGATTGGCGTTGGTTTGAATCTTATCTTACCTATGTTAATGGGCGGTTGCCCCAAGCCCTTTTTAAGGCGTATGAAAATATGAATGTTAAGAAGTACCTTCAGATAGCCAAAGAGTCTTTTGATTTTCTCCTAGGAGTAGGGATGATTGATGAAAAATTTGTCCCGGTTGGCAATAATGGTTGGTATAGTAAAGGACGAGAAAGAGCAATGTACGATCAGCAATCCATTGAAGCATCTTGCATGGTAGAAGCAGCACTTGATGCCTTTCGAGTGACTGGCGATGAAAAATATCGAAGAACGGCTCAAGATGTATTTGATTGGTTTCTAGGAAAGAACTCTCAGGGTGTTGTAGTTTACAATCCGGAAACAGGTGGTTGTTATGATGGAATAACACCTCAAGGATTAAACCTAAACCAAGGGGCTGAGTCTACTGTATCCTATCTTCTAGCACGCTTGGAATTGGCGGCTCTTAAAAAATCGGGCAGTTGATTTATTAAGGAAAACGCGCAAAATAAAGGTTAGAATGAAAAATGGTGGAAGAAAGATGAAGGTTCGACATATAATGGTTGAAAACGTCGTAACCGCAAAAGAGGACAATACGATAAAAAATGCGATTGAGATGTTGTATAAGAAACATATAGGATCGATAGTTATAACTGATGATGAAGGAAAGTGTAAAGGAATTTTTACCGAGCGAGATGCCATTAGAGTTGTAGCCCAAAAGGTTGCTTTAGACGAGCCTCTGAGGAATGTTATGACGAAAAATGTCATAACTATTCAGGAAGACGCTACATTCGAAGAGGCAAGAAGACGTATAATCTCACACGGAATCAGACACTTGCCGGTAGTGAATCAGAAAGGAAAAATGGTGGGTTTGCTGGCCATCAGAGACTTTTTAGATGAACTTTTTGGAATAAAGTTTTTGAAACCAGATTAGGAAATCAGAAAACTTTTGGATGAGTTTTTTGGAATAAGACTTCTGGGAATTAAGCATCATGAAGCGTTTTCAAGGTAATCCGATTCTTGAATCAATAGTGACTCATGAATGGGAGTCGAGGAGAGTATTCAATGCTGCCGCTTTTTTAGCGGACAAGCGTATTCATATTCTATACCGTGCTATGGGTGATGACGGTATTTCTCGTATTGGTTATGCTGCCACGTCGGATGGTTATTACATTAATGAACGTTTGCCTTTACCTGTTTTTGAACCCATAAACGATGCAGAGAAGAATGGGTGTGAGGACCCTCGTTTGACTCTTTTGGATGATAAGTTGGTTATGGCTTATACTGCGTTGCAAGAATGTGATCATCATCTAATATATCAGATTTCGTTAACTTCGATTGCTGTTAAGGATTTTCTCACTAAACAATGGAAGTGGGCGGACCGGCGGTTACCTTTCCCGGGCATTCGTAACAAGGACGCAGTGATTTTTCCTAGAAGGATTGATGGGAAATATATTATGTTTCATCGCATTGACCCTGATATTTGCAGCACTCGTTCTGATGATCTTCAGAGATGGTGCGATATCAAGTCTGTAATGAGGCCTAGGCTTAAGAATTGGGATTGTTGGAAGGTTGGTGCAGCTGGTTCACCAATAGAGCTTAACGAAGGTTGGCTCTTCATTTATCACGGAGTGAATTTTGAGAAGATATATTCTCTTGGTGTCGCACTGCTTGACAAGTATGATCCTGAAATTGTTCTTTACCGTTCTGAAAAACCTATATTAACACCTACTGAAGACTGCGAACGCTTTGGCAAAGTGCCCAATGTGGTCTTTAGCTGCGGAAACATCTTGATGGACGACCAACTTCTAATCTACTATGGCGGTGCTGACAGTGTCCTGTGTGTTGCCTCTTACGACCTAAGCGAGCTAGTCCCTAAAAAATAACGCATATTTTATTACACATGTTTTTTGCAGAGCAAAGCAAAAAAAAGGATTTTGCGGGAGATGTCACCACTGTTTCTTTATATAGTTTTTTAACATAACAACAGAAAAGGAAGGATACTCTATGAGCTGTAAATATTGTGGAAAAGATGCAGTGTCTGCGGAGAAATGTTATGCGCAGAACATGTAAAGCTACGGACAGTTTGTCCATCATGTATAAAGAAAACCACTGTAGAATACACTATCCATAAAGTAGTATTGGATCAGGAAAGGAAGAAGATTCGAGAATTTGTTCAACGATTTTGGGGAGAGGAAGAACAACTAACGTTTGACAGGAAATTCATAGTTGCAAAGCTTCCTACATATGTTGCAAAAGTTGAAAATAACATAATCGGGTTCATTTCTTTCACAGAAGCAGACGATGCAGTTATAATCGTGGCTTCAGGCATGTTACCCCAACACCAAAGCTCTGGCGTTGGCACAAGTTTAATCGAAAAAGTTGAAACTGAAGCCAAGAGAATGCTAAAGAAAAGATTGTTAGTTTCAACTTCAAACGATGATTTGCCAGCCTTGGCGTTTTATCAGTCTCTTGGATTTCAGCTTTATGAGGTAAAGCCCAACGTCATAGCGGAAAAACATGGAGGAATCTTACAAGGTGTAGGCGGACTACCCGTAAGAGACGAGTTGAGGCTACTAAAAATCCTTTACTAGCGCTATCTTTTAAACGGTGCCGAGTCCGCGTTTTATTTCGTCTAAGGTTTCTTTGGCTTTTGAATATTTACTGAACAGTCGGGAGAGCTTTTCGCAAGGATACTCAGGGCAGTGAGCGCAGTTCTCAACGTTTTTCTCTCCTCCACACTTCCTCATTTCGCAAACATTGCAATAACTGAAAATGCGTGGGCTATCGCTTATGCAACCATCACAATTAATGTCTTCTGGTTTGTATTCCTTTCCGTATTGCTTGGTAAATATTTCAGCCACTCGTTTTCTCTCTGCATCATCATCCTTCTGCGTCGCTATTAAGACTGGACAATCTGAACAGATTATTCCGCAGTAACCATGTAAAAACTAGGAAATATTAGATTGAGATAGAGAGAAAAGAAGCCTAAGACACCTAAAACTAGAGAGTAAGAAAACTCTGTCCTAAGCTTCTTTTCAACCATATTAGTATTCACACATAAAATTAAAGGTTATGGTTCCATCCAATTTTTGCACATAGGGCGCCAAAATTGGGCTTTGTCAACGTTATTTGTAGACCATTCTATAACGCTTTTTTATTATTAACCTCATTATTTTCGTATCCCATCGGTTTAAAAGTGGGTTGCTTCTTAGCGATAAGTATGATGCCATGGCGAATTCGAATCGGTTTACTATTTCTTCAAGTTTTTTCACCGTGTCTTTGGTCTCTGGTTGAGGCAGAAGCCATGACGAATAATTGATATGGGAACACGTATCTGAAACAAGATTTTGAGTCAATTCTCGATATCTGG
>JAOZHM010000148.1 GCA_026014845.1 Candidatus Bathyarchaeota archaeon | reverse complement strand
ATTATGTCCACATAG
Source organism: Candidatus Bathyarchaeota archaeon (assembly GCA_026014845.1). Classification (GTDB taxonomy): domain Archaea; phylum Thermoproteota; class Bathyarchaeia; order Bathyarchaeales; family Bathycorpusculaceae; genus SOJA01. The sequence continues at coordinate 3,065 of JAOZHM010000148.1, read as the reverse complement.
TCCCGGGAAATGCTTTTTCCTATGTGGATCCTTCTTTTTACATAACCGCATTTGTCCCAGATCCACCAGTTTTCTGCATATCTTGAAAATGTCGGATTTCCTTTTGTGACAAGAGCGCCCTTTCTTATGAGTTCAACAACATACTGTTTCGCAGCTGCCTTACTCGTTTGACCTGTGCTTTTTCCGGAAGTTCGGTTTCCGAATTCGTCATAAGTCCTGTAATACCAAATAATTTTTCCTTTATTCGCTTTACGTGGATAAAGGGTGAAAGGTTCTTTGTAACCCATGTATACCCCAATTGATAAAATTGGCTACATTTTTGGCTACACTAAGATGCCAATAAAGAAGAAAGAGAGGGGAACAGAAGTTAACTTATTAAATAATAATAAATTACATCTGCCCGAAGGGAGATTTGAACTCCCATGAGCCTAAGCTCACTAGATCCTGAATCTAGCGCGTCTGCCAGTTCCGCCATTCGGGCTGTCTACATAAAATAACATTTTATTTTATTAGTTTCAATAGAATATAGTCACTATTTATATCCCGCGGAGCAGGATAAAGCCCTGACTTAAAAATACAGGTTTATATGATAAAATCCTGCGGAAATTGAATTGACGAATGGAAAAATAAACTTCTTTAATATTGAATATTTTATTAGTATTAAAGACAGCATACACCCGGAATGTCGGAGCGTATTTCATGCTGCCTTACTTTGAGTACACGGAGTTTGATTTAAGTTTTTATGAGAAATATTTGCGTTCAAGGATCCCCTCAAAAATATTTGATGTCCATGTCCACATGAACCTCCCTGAACATATAGAGAAAGTCCCGGCTGAACGATGGCTTAGTGACTGGGCGCTTGAGTGCGGCCGTCTCCTGCCCTGTGATGATGCGTACGCGTGCGCCAAGGAAATATTCCCTGAAACAGAGTATTCGATAGCGGGTTTTCCATGGCCTATTAAGGAGGCGGATATTGAGGGCAACAACAGATACCTGGCAGAAATGCGGAAAAAAGGTAAATGCTCTCCTTTCATGACTGTTAAACCGGGTTGGGATCAGGAAAGTATTGATAAAGCTCTAACAAAAGGCGGGTTTGTTGGATTTAAGCCCTATCCGGATATGGTTTCAGGTTTAAAGGGAGCAGATGTCAGTATTTTCAGCTTTTTACCACACGAACAGTGGGAAATCCTGAATCGTCATAAAAAAGCTGTCATGCTTCACCTGCCCAGGAAGGGGCGTTTTTCCGATAATGACAATGTGCGGGAGCTGCTGGAAATCAGGCAGAAGTATCCTGATATTACAATAATCATCGCGCATTTCGGAAGGTCCTTCTGTCCCTATTATTTAAAAAATGGGCTTCGCAAGATGAAGGGGGCGGAAGGGTTTTACTTTGATACATCAGCTGTACTTAATCCTGAGGTTTACGATATTGCTTTTTCAGAGATATCAACGGATAGAATATTATACGGCTCTGACATGCCAATTCCATTCTTTCATGGAAGGAGGACATGGACAGAAAGGGATTATAAGAATTTATGCAGAGAAAAATATTCCTGGAACAGAGACGGCCATGAGCATCCTGAAATCGAAAATAAATACACGTTATTTATATATGAGCAGATGAAATCCATGCTTGATGCGGTTGAAAGAAACGGGCTGAATGATAATCAGAAGCTGGGTATTTTCTTTAAAAACGCGAAAAAGGCTCTTCAGCTTCGAGGGTAATTACTTACCAGCGCGACCTCATCAGTTTTGTGGGGCATCCTGCTTACATTCAGAGTGTCAAAAATCCATCAGGAGCCAGGCTGGTGGCCAGCATTACCATATTGATATCACGGTGGTCCGTCCAGCTTTTGGCGTCTCTGCTGGCGGGTTCGAGCCAGAAGTTCTCAATTATTTCAATCAATGGAGCGTACAGCATCAACATCTCAATACGTTTAGGCAACGTATGACCCTTCTTGAACATGTCCGGTTTTTCCTCAATTAATCCGCGCAGCTTTTCAACTGCCCGAATTCCAATGGATAGTCCCAGTTCCCGAAACGCGAGACGGTAATCAACAGGGAGCTTCAAGGAATTCATTCTCGTGAAGGATTCCAGCCCTATCAGGGAAGATTCCAATAAAGTCTCCAGCAGGTCAGTCTGTTCAAAATAACTGCAGCCAATCATTTGCGCCACTTTGCAGGCGTCACACAAAAGGCCGCCGATGCCGAGCGGATCATCTGTGACCCAGCTTTTCCTTTCGCAAATATTGATCATGTCTGTAATCTCACTGTTGAGGCCAGGATAAGGTGATTCTTCGGAATCGTCAGCCGCGCACATCTCAAGTTGATTGTATGTGATGAATCCGTCGATGGGATCGTGTTGTCCCATGGATTGTACGAGAGGACGGGAGAGGTCGATGCTCATTTTCCAGTATATGCATTTCTGTCCGCCGGGAGATGGAACATGGGTAAACTTAACATGGGCTGTTTTAGCAAGCTCTACGGCCCATGTGTTGTAGGTTGTATCTCCAGTGACCCGGCTTATACGATTGAGAGCGTGCATCCATTTCGTCAGGTAATGGTAGTACTGCCCGTCACGTCCCCATTCCAAATGTTCGTCAAAGCGTTCGGAAGAGCTCCTTTCGTTCATATTCTTTCCGATCCTCAAGCCGCCCTGTGTGGGATGCGCTTTCCCCTCCTGCTCAGTGAGGCCGCTGATCCAGCCGGTTCGTGAATCGTCATCACGATGGCGGCCGAGTGTATTATGAACCTGATCTGCAAGCAGCAGCGCGAGATCCATGTATTTGTCATCGTTCGTTTGGCGATAGAGCTCCAGGAAGTTGCATACGGCAAAAGCGTCGGTCCACAGGTAGCGCCGCGGGGTCTTCCCGGCCGGTGAAAGCCCGGTCAGATTGGCAAATTTGGTCATGATTTCATGGACCATAGAAAGCGACGAGTTTTGTTTCATCTTTTCTCCAGAGATGGTTTGTGAAATCCAGGCCTCAGGCACTATTCGTCAGGAAACTGAACAGGTTTCATTCGATGAAATAGTTTTGTAACTATAAAGTGATTAAAGTTCCCGT
>JAOZHM010000147.1 GCA_026014845.1 Candidatus Bathyarchaeota archaeon | reverse complement strand
TGCCTTGGATTTGACTAACCTTGTAAATTGTTATTGTAAGTACAACCAGATGAGGTCTGTGTGAAGTGGAACTGTCTTCTCTTGACAAATAACTTTTAATTGGTTTAAATTTATATCAAATATCCTTAAAATCACATCATTTAATAGCCTTTCAAAACCATACTTATCATCACCAATACAAAAGGGGTAATTCTATGAGCGTAGAAAAATATAAAAGAAGACTAACAGCCATTTTTAGTGCTGATGTCGTTGGATATAGCCGACTTATGGGTGAAGATGAGGCAGCTACCGTTGATACTATCACCAAATATCGTGAAATCATGGCTGATCTTATCGAACAGCACCGGGGTCGAATTGTGGACTCTCCAGGGGATAATATTCTGGCTGAATTTGCCAGTGTGGTCGATGCCGCCCAATGTTCTGTGTCTGTCCAGAAGGAAATCCAAGCCCGTAACACCGAGCTACCTGAGACCCGAAGGATGCAGTTTCGCATAGGGATCAACCTTGGGGATGTGATTGAGGAAGGTGAGAGGATATATGGCGACGGTGTAAATATCGCGGCAAGGCTCGAGGCTCTTGCAGACCCGGGCGGGATATGCATATCAAAAACAACCTTTGACCACATCGAAAGCAAGTTGCCTCTGGGTTATGAATATATTGGAGAGCAGTCAGTCAAAAATATTTCCAAACCGGTAAGCGCTTACAAGGTATTAATGGACCCAAGGGTTATAACATCCGGCGAAATTGAAAAGAAGAGATTGATGCCGCCGTGGTCCAAAAAGTCCGCAATAGCAGTGGGAATCGCCATCATTATCATTTTCATGGCCCTGGGAATCTGGAACTTCTACCTTGGCGGTCGTTTAACCAAGCCTACCACATGTGGTAAGGCCTCGATTGTCGTTTTACCGTTTACGAATTTGAGCAATGACCCTGAGCAGGAATATTTCAGTGACGGCATTACAGAGGAGCTGATCGGCGCATTGGCCAAAGTGAGAGGACTGAAAGTTATTTCCCAGACCTCGGCATTTTTTTACAAGGGAAAAGATGTGGATCTTCGCACTGTAGGTGAAAAGCTCAAGGTGGACAACGTGCTTGAAGGGAGCGTGAGAAAGTCCGGTAATAAACTTCGGATCACGGTCCAGCTTATCAATGTTGCCGACGACACCCACCTATGGTCGGAGACCTATGACCGTGAGATGGAAGATGTGTTCGATATTCAGGATGAGATATCCAAGGCCGTTGTAAAAAACCTGAAGGTGGAGCTCCTGGGAATTGAGGACGAACGTTTGGCCCATGACTATGCCCGTCGCTTCGGTGTAAATACGATTGTGAAAGAAGAAGAAAAAATAGAGGGCGGGTTGTCGGCGTTCGGGGCCAATATAGAGATAGCCGGGACTGTTAAGGGGGGGCTGGAAGCCTTTGGAGCAAATATAATAGTTACAGGAAAGAACCAGGGTGATCTGGAATTCGTCGGTGCAAATGTAATTCTTTCGGGAGAATTCCTCGACATCGTGAAAGGTACGTCCGCAAATTTAACAATTTCAGGTATCTTTGAAGATGATCTTGAAGTGAGGGCGGCAAGGATAACGATAGCTCCAACAGCCGTGATCAAAGGTGATCTTGCGTATTCCACAGCATTGTTTGAACGCAAAGAGGGATCACGGATAATGGGGAAAGTGGTTAAACTGGAGACTGAGGAAGGGAAAGCCTGGGCTCGAAATAAGGGTCAGCATGAAAAGGGCCCCGATTATTTAGCAAAGAGCCTGTTCTGGATCATCTCCACAATTGCCCTCATTATTGTCGGGTTACTTGTCAATTACTTCTTGCCAAAACAGACAGAAGAAATAGTTTCAACCATCGCCGTTTCCATCTGGAAAAGTTTGGGGATCGGTTTGATATTTTTAATAGTGGCGCCACTTTGCATCATAATATCTTTATTTACGGCGATAGGGATACCCGCAGGGATCATCTCAGCTTTCCTTTACATCATTATGATATATATTAGTCGCGTTTATGTGGGACTTTGGATAGGCAGAAAACTCTTTGGGAATTTTAAAGAATCATTTACAGCTTTCTTCTTTTGGCCTTTTGTGGCCGGGACTATCATTATCGGAATTCTATTTCTCATTCCTGTAATAGGTTGGCTCTTGAGATTTTTTCTCCTATTAATCGGTCTGGGAGCCATGTGGCAGGTTTTATGGAATTCTGCTAAACCTGTTAAAAAAGCATAAGTTATGTTCGAAAGAGGTACCTCCTTAAAATTCTAAGAATCCTATTCAATTAACTGAAAATCGTTCTCGCGAGCAATTTTCTCCCCCCTCTCCGTTGAGTATCTAACACCGAGAAAGAGGTGAAATTGAGACTATACTATATGTTGTAAGTGTGAAAAAAGGTTGATGT
>JAOZHM010000146.1 GCA_026014845.1 Candidatus Bathyarchaeota archaeon | reverse complement strand
GGAAGTCTTTCCCTGTCTGCCTTATGCTACCAAGAAGTCTATGAAACCATATTTAATGTGGCTTCAGAAATGTGCGAAGGAAAACTTGTATTGGTGCTTGAGGGAGGTTACAGTCTAAGTTTTATTGGGAAACTAGCTGTGACAGCCGTTGCAAAGATGAGCGGGGCAATTTACAGTATAGAAGATAAGGTTCCTATGACTAAAAAACGTGTTAAGGAGCAAGGTGAAAAGGTCATAAAGGAAGTGAAACAGGTTCAGAAGGCTTTCTGGAACGTATAGACAACTGCTTGAGAAATAAGAAAAGCGGAATGTAAAGCTACTCGATTACTTGAATTGCACTTTCTGGACATTCAGCTTCACAGGCTCGACAAACCAAGCATTCTTCAACCTTTACGGGAACACACTTCTCATCCTTAATCTCGAAAACCTCCACAGGACAAATCTCTACACACGTGCCGCATCCAGTGCATTTATCATTGTCAACCACAATCTTCACCATTTTTCTTCCCTCTTCAACTAGAATCTCATGAATTTTAAACAACGAAATAAAAACTTTTGGGTTTGCTAGTGGATTTCTTCACGTAGTCTTATGAGAATTTCGTCGATTGCTGTTTCAGCTTTATCTTTTCTCCGCTCGTAATCCGCGAGAAGTTTGCGGTATGCCCCTAATGAAAGTTCTCCTCGGCGGTGACGCGCTTCGATGCTCTCAATGTTCGCTTCAACTCCGCTAATTTCAGTTTCCGCAACCTCAAGCCGCCGCATCAAATCTCTATATCGTCCTCCAGCCGCCCGCAGTTTCTCCTTCAAATCTGTTAGGCTTCTAGACAAAGTATTAAGGCGTGTTTCGAGTGTTCTTCTCCGCACCTTGTATCGACGTCTCGGAATCTTTCCCTTACGCACCCTTGTCTTAAGAGATTCAATTTCCAAAACTATTCTCCTTTTCTTCTCATATGTATCAACGAACGATTTAATATCCCTTGAACGAACTCCTATTGCTACTTTAGGCACAGTAACTGAAATTGGAGCCTTAGGTCTTTTCCAAACAACAGCTATTGCGCATCCAACAGTTGCTAAGGCCCACATCCATAATGTAGGACGGAAAGACAACCACAAAAAGTCATATTCATATGTTATCCCGACGCTAAAGCTATCCAACCAAAACACACCTTCCCTATTTACGGTTAACATTTCTTGGAAAACGTCTCTGGTAACGCTGTAAGAACCGGCAACTGAAGCGTTTTCGAAGCTTAACATTTTAGCACCTTCTGGTAAAACGAAGGTTACGGATGACTGGTCGATGTAGTAATTTAAATGCTGGAACAGTGGAAATGCAAGGTCGAAGTTTTTGCCTTCTTTTTGCTCGATGCAGCATTCACCAGGCAAATAATATCTCACGGTGAAAACAGCTGATTCTTCAGTTTTTAACGGTGAGGCCAAGGAAACTTGATATCTGTTTGCTTTTCCAGTCGCATCTACTTTCAATCCTCTTCCAAGCTGGTCATATGCGCTTGGGTTAGAGGCGTTCTGGGGTAAAATTATCTCGAAGAAACTAGTTCCTTGCGGAGCCTTGTTTGTTATACGGTAGGAGTCTGATCCTTCTATCTCACCCGTACCACTTATTTTTATCTCACGTTTCAGCTCTTTTATGTCAACTATTTGCATTGCATCTTCAGTTAACGAAAAAGTTACATCTGCAGGTAGATTGGTGAAAGCTGGCAGATTTTCCTGCGAATATTCGAGACTGGCGCCGCTCATGTACGTTGAACCCTCTGGCAAAAGAATCGAAACGTTGCAGTTGACCGCGCTCTTCGTTAGACTCGGATATTTTGGGAAATCTATGCGACTCACGTTAAAGGATTCTTGTACAATAAGGTTGTTTGAGAGTACAAATCCAACAGTGAATATCTGTGGTGTCCCCTGTAGAAAGTTTATTTTTACGCCATAGAAACCACTGCGATTTTCTAAGGGGACGTTAAGGCTCACTGGGAAAACGTCAGTCGCGTTATAAGCTACACATCGAAGAACATGCGAGCCATACTTGTATGGAAATCCTATAAGAAAACCATCGGAGGCTGTGCCGTTTATTTGTATAGTGTCGTTTATGAAAATATAGCCGTTATACATGACTTCTATTGCATGATTCACTTTTTCTATGGTATAATCAGTATCTGCGGCTTTAGCACTTTTAGTCATAGAAGTAGTCAAGGACATAAGAACCAATGTAACGATAATTAAGGCGAACGTTAAGGCTTTTCTCTTCATGTGTTTTCCTCAGTCCATTTTCTGAAACTTTGGGCTTTCTATTTATTGACAAGCCCATTTATTTACTTTTAGAATTATATCATTGACTTATAAGTATCCTCACTTCTCCGGAGGGACCCACCGGAACAAATTTGGGCTTCCTATTGTCCGC
>JAOZHM010000145.1 GCA_026014845.1 Candidatus Bathyarchaeota archaeon | reverse complement strand
TGTAGGCAGCGGGTAGAAACACTAACGCTCCGAAAAGCCAAATGAGCATAGCTGTGAAAAGGTTGATCAGAGTATCTGGCAAGTGCTCTCTCGCAACGTGAATTAACTTGTCTCGAGCTTCTCTCTCACTCATTTTCTATCCTCGCTGTATCGATTTTAGGAGACGCTTAATTATCAAGTAGGCTATTGATAGAGATGTGATGGTGGCGATTACAAGGCCTACGATTATGGCAAACGTTTTTTCAACGTTGTCAGCCCACGGCATCTTCTCAAAAACCAGTTCATAAGCTTGAGGGAAATATGTTCCTAAAAAAAGGAAGAATGAGAGATCTGCAGCGAGTACAGCTGACAGCACCGCCATCTTGATTGAAAACCTCACCAGAACTGCACCATCTCTTTTTCGGTTCTTACTCTAACGCCTTTCCAGCCCACTCAGCAGAATAGCGCCTGATCTCATCTGAAATCGCTTTAACAGCCCTGTAAATTTCAAAGATTGCCCAAACGACGATCGCTATCAACATCACTCCTGAAAGCGCTGGATGTATGAGTGCCAAATAATCCGAGAACAGCAAGAACGCTAAGGAAACAATTACCACATTAAGTATACTTCCCAACGCTGTTTTGTAATGGCCAACCTCTGCTGGAGTCACATCGTACGGAGCGCCTATTTCACACGCAGCTAGACCAGCTAAAGCATCAACAGCCCGACGGACGTCTACGAGTATCCTTACAAGGAATATTGCTAACCCAACCAGTATTATGAAGGTTAAGATTTGTGGAAGGGGGTATCCAAACCACTCGATGCCCTGAGCTATCGGTACGAATATTAATTTACCGAAAAGCCACAGAAGTATCGCAGCTACTACTCCCAGCGTTATAGATGGAAGAGCACCCACGAGAGCCTCTCTGGATTCCCTCCTTACCTTCTCATAATATCCCTTTGAAGGAGCTTCTTTTCTACTAGGTGGCTTCGCCTCTGACATAAAATCACTTCTTTACTTCTTTCACACAGTTATAGAAGTAAGATATATAACCTTATCGCGCACGCTATATTGGCTTTCATATTTGGAGTTGCTTGTTTTGACCCATTCAAGTGATAAGGCTGATTTAACAAATGGCTGGCATCGTAGTTGTCGCTTTAATATTCTTTACGTCCGTTGATGCTTAACCTTTTTATCGAGACGAACATTTAAACTATTAAATCCGGAATCTATATTCAATGCGTACTCTGGAGGAGAGGTTTGTTGCTTCCATATGCACCATGGCTTTGCTGGCTCATCCCAATTATCGGCACCGCGGTCACGCCGTTAGTTGGTGCAATTCGTCGAAAATTCAGCAGTTATCTAGCCGTGTTGTCCATCGGAATGAGTGCCCTCTTCTCTCTTTCGATGATCCCGGATATCTATTTGGGAACAGCTCAGCTCGATTTGACGATTCCATGGATTTCTAACAGCATTATTCAAGTTGGTGTATGCATTGATCCATTAAGCGTGCTTATGGTAAGTGTAATCACTTGTATCGGATTTCTAGTTACAATTTTCTCTGTCGCCTACATGCAAAAAGAGCCAAGTTTGACTAGGTTCTGGTTCCTCATACAGCTTTTCATCGGCGGATACGTAGTGATAGTGATGGCGGATAACCTTCTCTTCATGTTCATCGGCTGGGAAATAGTTGGGATATGCTGCACTGGCCTTGCAGCTTTTTGGTACAAAGACCCTAAAAAGGCGCACATAGGCTTGAAAACTTTCCTCGTCCTCCACATTGCAGATGTGCTCTTGCTCGCGTCTATTTTGATAATATACACCTATTCTGGCACTCTTAACATTACGGAACTCTCACAAAACAACAACTGGATGGGAGAATTGTCAAGGGCTGGTTTGCTTTTTATTACAGCCCTCATGTTCTTTGGTGGGGCCGTAGGAAAGGCAGCTCAGTTTCCCTTGCAAGAATGGCTTCCGGACGCATTAGCTGCCTCACCTTCCTGTTTCAACGCTCTAACTGAATGTTTGGCTGGCCCTTTTCTTATGGCTAGAGTCCTCCCAATTTTCCATGAAGCTTCCCTCATGGGATATAGTGGCATGGTTAACTTTTTTATAGTCATGACATTCGTGGGCGCGCTCACTGCGATTATTAGTGCTCTTATAGCAATGGTCCAAGTTAATATATTCAAAGCTCTTTCATACAGTATCTCAAGTGTGATCGGATACATGATGGCAGCTTTTGGTTTAGCAGGATTAATGACTGACATGAGCTGGGGATACTTAGCGGGCACCTTCCTTCTTATGGTGGACGCCTTTGTCTCAGCGCTGCTTTTCCTCACTGCAGCCTACATTTCCTACGCAGTTGGCTCGGATAATTTGCATCATATGGGAGGGTTCAAGAGTCGGATTGCGCATAGAAGTTTTGAAGTGGGAGCTCTTGCTCTAGCTGGCATACCGCCTCTAAGTGGCTTTTGGTGTACGAACTGGATTCAAACAGTTGCTTGGGATTTTGCTGCAGAGGCCGGCATAAAAGGGCAATTCATGCTCATGATATCGGGCTACGTAATTTTTGCTCTGTTAATAATCGGGGCTGGAATAACAGCTTTTTACGGTCTCAGAATGATGGGGCTTGTTTTCAAAAAGGGAAGTAAGTCTGAAGAAAAAATGGTAAAGAAGATCCCATCCTTAATGCGTATTTCCCTCGTCGCTACTCTCGCAATAACGATTTTCCTGGATTTCCTAGCACTTCTTTTAATCCCGAGCTTTAACAAGTTCTTCCTGTCTATCTTAGGCACACCAACCTTCAGCAATATTGCCGACGTTCTGATGTACATCGTTCCCTCCATAAGTACAGTTTTAACATGTGTAGCAGTAGCGGTTGGAGGCTATCCTGCATACCAGTTATACGTAGCGGGCCGAGTCAACCCAGTTAAGTTAATTGAGGAACACCGATTCTTAGGGAAAGTTTATGTTTTTCTGTGGAAACGATGCTACATCGACGCGTTTTACCACAAGGTTGCAGATGGAACCATAGCGTTTTCCAACATCGTGCATAGACGCTTAGAGCTCAGCATCGACTCGCTGAACTACGCTGTTGCGTCGTTTTTTAGAAAGTCTTCTAAGTTTGTATATACGTACTTAGAGCTTAATATTGACGCATCGAACTATGGTGTTGCAGGCTTATTTAGACGGTTATCCAGTCTAATGTATAAGTATCCGGAGCTTAGAGGAATCGACGCATTAAATTATTTTCTAGCTCGTTTTGTCACGTCATTTGCTCGACGATTCAGAAAAACGCATACAGGAGTGTTATCTTACAACATGCTGACAGCTTTTGTTGGAGCCATAATATTAATAATTCTACTGCTTCTATTTGGAGGAATAATCCCTTAGGAGGAAAATGACTTGATCCCTAACGCCTCATTATTGGCAATTATTCTTCCAGTAATTTCAGCCTTTTTCATCTACATTTTTGGAAAGTATACTGAAAAGTATGTCGGATGGATAGCAACTGTGGCGGCTTCACTGTCCGTTTGCATGATTCTTTCCATGGTTCCAGACGTCATCAAACATAAACCCATACACGACACCTATGCCTGGATTCGCACACCATCACTCAGCCTCAGACTAGGCTTCATGGTTGACGGCCTCAGCTTCTGTATAGCATTAGTTGTTGCAGTTGTAAGCGCTCTTTCATGCCTTTACTCCATCAAGTACATGGAGAATAAGCGTGGGCAAGCTGGCTATTACGCGAATCTGTTGCTTTTCATGTCCGGTATGATTGGAGTAATACTTTCTGCAAACCTCATACAATTCTATCTTTTTTGGGAGTTGATGTTGATACCGTCCTATTTCTTAATAGCGTCATGGGGAGTGTCTAAGAAACGGTTAACCATCGGATTCAAATACTTCATATTCACACACATCGGCGCGCTTTTCATGCTTATGGGAATTCTGTCAATCTACGTATTCACGGGCACCTTTGATTTCGTCGAATTGCCACAAGTCTCATTCGATATTCCTTCAACCAGTATACTAACAGTGTTCGTTCTTTTGTTAATCGGATTTTGCGTGAAAATGGCAATCTTCCCAGTGCACACATGGCTTCCAGATGCACACACCGAAGCTCCAACTCCTATAAGTATCATGCTTTCCGGTGTCATGATCAAATGCGGTGCATACGCGTTTGCGAGGATTTTTCTTTCCGGATTTGGAAAGACGGTATTTCAGGTGTCAAATACTTTGGCGATTCTAGGTGTAATCACCATGATTTATGGTGGACTTATGGCTCTTGCTCAAACGGACATCAAAAGGTTATTAGCATACTCCAGCATCAGCCAGATGGGCTACATCTTTTTTGGACTGGGAGTGTACTCAACCATGGGGGCAAATGGGGCCATCTTTCACGTGGTGAACCATGCTATTTGTAAGAGTCTTCTCTTCATGTGTGCCGGCGCAATCATACATCAAACAGGAATACGCGACATCAGAAAACTTGGAGGCTTAGCCAATAAGATGCCTGTAGTTTGTGTGGCAGCCTTGATTGGTGCTCTATCTCTGGCTGGAACCCCACCTCTAAACGGTTTCTGGAGTGAATGGATGATTTTCTCAGGAGGCATCTTCTCCGGAAAGATTCTCATCACCACAGTCGCTGTAGTTAGTACAGCAATCACTGCCGGATACTACCTGTGGTTTCTGTGGAGAGTGTTCTTCGGAACCACTCCCGAAAAACTAGAAATAATAACGAGGGACCCACCTTGGCTGATGCGCATCCCAATAATCATACTGACTGTGCTTGCAGTGGTGATAGGAATCTGGCCTGACATTGTGTTGAGGCTTCTATCAGTTCCCTTTTAGACGCATAGACGTTAGACAGAGAAACAGCATTTGCGAGAAAAGTGGGAAAGCAACCTGTCATAATCCTCTAAGCACAGCATCAATGTAAGCTCCTATGTTTAACATTGCTTCGGCGGCCTTTGAAGACGCGTCGATATATGGTACGGGGTAGGCTCCGATAAAAATGCAGAGAAACGCAAGAACCAAGATGGGAATGAGCATTGACACAGGAGCTTTGGTTGCTTTTTTTGACACCTTCGTAGGCCTTTCCAGTATAATTATGCGAATAAGACGGAAATAGTAGACGACTGACAGAGCCATGTTGGCGAGCATTAAGGCTGAAAATATTATCATTTCAGCCCTTACTCCAGCTGTGATAATCATCATCTCGCTCCAGAAACCGTTTAATGGGGGAAAAGCGGCGATAGCGATTGTGCCAATGGTGAAGGCTGCGCTTGTCATGGGCATGGTCTTCCCTATGCCTCTAAGTTTTCTTAGATCTCTTGTCTTAGTTTGACGAATGAAAGCTCCAGCACAGAGGAAGAGAAGGCTTTTCATGACTGCATGATTTACTATGTGAAACAAACTCGCGGCTAATCCCTCTGGAGAGGCTATTGCAAATCCGAAGACAATGTAACCCATATGAGCAATAGTGCTGAAGGCAAGCAAACGTTTAAGATCATTTTGCAACAACGCCATCAAGTTTCCACCGAACATTGTGAAAACTGCGAAAATCGCCAATGTCATTTGCCAAGCGGGTTGTGCAGAACTGAAAACGAGTAGGAGAATACGAATGAGAACGCACGCTCCTGTCGGCACCATGACGCCGGAAAGCATAGCACTAACAGGGCTTGGAGCAGCGGAGTGAGCATCTGGAAGCCACGTGTGAAATGGAACGATGGCAGCTTTAATCCCAAAGCCGACGATAACCAACGCTAGCGTTATGTACAGCCAGCCTTCAGACGATGTGTTAGCAAGTCTACTTGCAAGAGCCGCAAAGTTTAATGTTCCAGTCATACCGTAAAGAAAGGACATGGCGAGAAGAATGGTTGCGCTTCCAGCAGCACTCATAATCAAGTATTTGAAGCCAGCCTCTATGGACTCCCACTTTTGCTTTCGAAACGCAACAAGAGCATAAGATGTCAGGCACATAAGCTCCCAAAAAACAAACAACGTGAAAAAATCGCCCGCGAAAACTACGCCGGTCATACCAGCAACCATACCCAGCATAAGCGTGTAATATTCGGTTAATCCGGAATCGCGTTCCATAAACTTTATCGAATAGACAGTAGTGAACAAACCAATTAATATGTAAAGCATTGTCATGAAAATGCTGAACACATCTATTTGGAGACATGCTCCAAGAGGGGGATTGAAAGGCAGTGGACCTGTAATCAACACTATGCCTTTCTCAGAAACCTCCCGAGATAATCCGTAGAGAAAGTAGGCTGCCACTAAAAGGCCTGCCGAGGCGTAGATGCCTTGAACCTTCGGATAACCCTTCTTATGTATAACCCATCCTATCGCAGGGGTTCCGACCATGAACACGAGAAGGGCATTCAATGGCGGGGTAAACATGTTCAGCCTCTCTTAAAAGTTGACATGCCCCGAACTATAGGGGTAATGTGGAAAGGCTGCAGAGGACATGGAAGTGTTTGATTCACCACTTCAGCCGCCTCAGCTTCCGCACATCTAAAGTTTTGTAATGCTTGTAAGCATAAGTAACAATCACCAATCCTAGAGCAGTAACACATCCTGCAAAACTTATTGACATAATCACGACACTGTGGCCAAGCGGATCAATGTAGCCTACACTTCTGTAAGCAGAAAAAGCAATGAAGCTCACGTGGGCTGCGTTCACCAAGATTTCAAGTCCCATGACAAGCTTAATCATGTTCCTCTTTGAAGCAAGACAATACAAACCTATGATGTAGAGGACAACAGCACATGCAATGTAGTAACTAAGCGAAATCACCTTTTCCTCTCCTCAATTCTCAGCAACGCCATGCAACAAGCCGCAGCGGCAAACAAGACAAAAGCCTGCGCGATCAGATCTATCACCCTGTACTCCCACAGAAATCGACTAACTTCCTGACCAATTGTCGAAGTATCGTTCTCCACAAGCTCTGGTGGCTGATTTGGATCAACGTATTTGAAGGCTGGAAAATCATATTCAACTATGAGCATCCAAAAAATCAGAATCGCCAAAATCACGGTTGTTAACACTGCCAGTCTGATTCGAGCTACTTCCATTTCTACGTCTCCTCCTCCCTCTTTGTCAGCATAACTGACGCCATAAAAAGAACAATTACGGCGCCTGCGTAGACTAAAAGTTGAAAGACAGACACGTATGGTGCGTTAAGTATCCAAAATAATGCTCCGATAGTGATGCATGTTCCGCAGAGGCATATGGTAGCATGAAGCAAATCCTTTAGTTCAACGGTTAGCAAGGCTAGAAAGATAGTAAGAGATATCAAACCAATTTGCAGCATGTCACCAGTTATCAAAACCCTCTCCGCTCAATACCATATCAGAAAGCTTAGATGAGCTCATTTAAAAGATTTCCCGACAAGAAACATTGTAAAGCGCACATAAAAAGGTTAAATAAACCACAGCTTTAAATGAGGTAAAAGGATTGTGAAAAAATGTACGCCGACCTTCTAGTTTCCCTGCCTTTCATTTTCATCGTATCAGTCCTTGCGGGATTAGCTATCTATTTGGTAGGATGGATAGTTGCGGCGAAAGGTGAAAAAACCGTGGGCAAGGTCGCTCCGTATGCTTGCGGGGAAGACCTTCCACCACGCAAGTTTCAAGTGGATGTTAGAGAATTTCTCATTTATGCCATTTATTTCCTCATCTTTGACATTTTTGCATTCACTCTCGCTACATCGCTGAGTACGCCGGGTTATTTCCCAGCGGTCTACGCTCTTATCGTACTGATGGCTGTTGTACTTTTGGCACCGTTACGGCGGCGAGCATGAAATGAATTTATTTAAATGGGCTCGGACGAAATCACCTTGGATCATCCACTTTAACACAGGCGGCTGTAACGGATGTGACATAGAACTTGTAGCAGCGCTTACGCCAAGATTTGATTTGGAACGTTTCGGGATACTGTTAGAGGGGAGCCCGAGACATGCAGACATACTTGTAGTTACGGGTCCAGTAACTCTTCAAGTGAAAGATAGACTTGTGCGAATTTATGAGCAAATGCCAGAACCAAAACATGTCATGGCTATAGGCACATGCGCAATCAGCGGAGCACCATTCAAAGACTGCTACAACGTCTACGGAGGAATAGACACCGTGCTTCCAGTAAACGCCTACGTTCCCGGATGCCCATCAAAACCTGAAGCCATCATCGATGGAATCGCAAAACTAATTCAAAAAATAAAAGAGAGTGAAAGACGTGGAAAAGGAAAATGAAATAGTAGAAAAACTGAAGGATTTTCTTAAAGAAAACCTTGTTAATGTGACAATCCCTAAAAAACGAAGAATTTTCGTTTACATAAAAAAGGATGCGCTAGAAGAAGCTATGGAATATTTCGTGAAAGATTTAAAGTTCAAACATTTGTCCACGATAACTGGGGTAGATCTTGGTGAAGAAATAGAAGTGATATACCATCTGTCTTATAAAGGCTCAATTATGCTTTCAGCAAGGCTTGCCGTTTCAAAGAAGAACCCAAACATCCCAACGATTACAGATTTAATTCCGGGTGCAGTTCTTTATGAACGTGAAGTCCATGATCTTTTAGGAGTTGATTTCGAAAGGCATCCAGACTTATCGCCATTGATGCTTCCGGAAAAATGGCCTAAAGGTGTTTATCCGTTAAGGAAGGAATATCAGCTTAAGCACCTGAGGGAAATAACATCTGAGAAGTAAGAAGGGTGAAAAGAATTGAGTCATGGTTCAATAATTAAAGTTCCTTTTGGTCCTCAGCATCCAGCCTTGAAGGAGCCTGAAAATTTTCTTTTCGAGGTTGACGGAGAAATCGTTGTGGATGTTAAGCCGCGTCTAGGCTATAACCATCGTGGAATAGAAAAAGCCTTTGAACTCAGAACTTACATACAAAACATCTACTTGGCTGAACGAATTTGCGGAATCTGCTCGGATGCACATACTACATGTTATACGCAGGCAATCGAAGAACTACTAAATGTGGAACTGCCGCCGAGAGCCAGATACATCCGCGTAATAATTGCCGAACTTGAAAGAATTCACAGCCACGCACTTTGGGTTGGCATAGCTGCACATGAAATAGGGTTTGACACGCTTTTCATGTATGTTTGGCGCGACCGTGAAACGGTCTTGGACTTGTTTGAGATGATTTCCGGCAATCGGATACATTACGCCATGAACACTATTGGCGGAGTGCGGAGAGACATACATGCGGCTATGGTGCCGAAAATCATAAAAGGTTTAGACTTCTTGGAAGAGAGACTTAAGTATTATTTGCGTATCGTGCAAACTGAGCAGACTATTTTGAAAAGAACCGTTGGTGTGGGCATTTTGAAACCGAAAGATGCCGTGAATTTGTGTGCTGTCGGTCCGACTTTACGTGCAAGTGGTATAAAAAACGATGTGAGGTCAGATGATCCGTATGCTGCTTACGATGAAATCCCGTTCAACGTGATTACGCATAGCGGTTGCGATATTTTAAGCAGAACACTGGTTAGATGCGAAGAAATGTTAGAAAGTATAAAAATAATCCGTTATGCTTTAGACAGTATGCCTGAAGGAATTATTAGAGTGCAAGTTCCAAAGAAAGTTCCTCAAGGAGAAGTTGTTTCAAGGGTTGAAGCACCTAGAGGAGAATTAATCCATTATGCTAAGTCAAACGGAACTACAAAGCCGGAACGCTACAAAGTAAGAAGCCCAACGCTAGCAAATATCCCGGCATTATGCAAAATGCTTCTAGGCGGATACGTAGCTGACATACCCATAGTCTTAGCTGGAATCGACCCTTGTTTCGCTTGCATGGACCGCATGGCTTTCGTCGACATCAAACAGAACAAAAAATGGGTTTGGACTATGCAGCAGTTAAGAAGGAAGTACGCAAAAGAATGACCTCAGAAACAATAGTTTCATTAATAAGAATCTTAGTTTTTCCAGGAGCCATGTTTCTTTTTGCATTAGCCTTCTTCTACGAGTGGGTTGACAGAAAATTCTTTGCAAGACTGCAAAACAGATATGGACCATTACACACGGGGCCTCATGGTATTCTGCAACCTCTCGCAGACTTTTTAAAACTGCTTTCAAAAGAAGACATTACGCCACATGCTTCTGACAGGCTTGTATTTGCTTTGGCCCCAGTTTTCTACCTTGCTTTGCCGTTGACAACGCTTTTTGTTATTCCGGTTTTAGATCCTACAAGCTTTATAGCCTTTGAGGGAGACCTTGTTTTCGTCCTTTTCGCTTTTACATTAATAATTATAACTGTTTTTCTTGCTGGTTGGAGTTCGATAAATAGATTTGGCACAATTGGAAGCATGCGAGCCGTACTTCAAATGTTAGGTTATGAGATTCCAATGGGTTTAGTTGCGTTTGGTCCTGCGATAGCAGCAAATAGCTTGTCAATAAGCAGAATAGTTGGATGGCAGTCGCTTAATTTTTGGCTGATTTTATTGCAGCCTCTCGGATTCGCCATATTCACTGTATGCCTTCTCGCTGAGTTACAGTTTGTTCCCTTTGACATTCCAGAAGCTGAAACTGAAATTGTGGCTGGATGGAGAACAGAGTTCAGCGGAAGAAAATTAGCGTTGCTTCGACTTGGAAAGGATTTAGAGTTGGTTCTCGCATCTGCTTTAATTGCATCGCTTTACTTAGGTGGTCCCCAACAATTCTGGCTGATTCCGCCAATTGTCGCTTTCTTGGTGAAAACTACTTTCGCTGTAATGCTACTCTCCCTTCTAAGAGCAGTGTTCGCCAGGTTTCGAATAGACCAAATGCTTTCTGGACTGTGGAAATATCTGCTTCCACTTGCAACCTTACAAATAATTCTAATCCAGGCTGGTCTTGGAGGATGAGACATGGCTTTGATTAAAGAAGCACTAAAACAACTGTTTCAAAAGCCAGCCACTTTGAAGTATCCATACGAAAAACTAACCGTACCGAAAGATTTTAGGGGCCGTCCAATTTGGGACATGAAAAAATGCATTGGCTGCGGACTCTGCTCTAATGTATGTCCTTCAGGCGCCATAGAAATGATTGGTAAAGGATTGGAAGCGGAAATTAATCATTATGTTGATCGTTGTATGTTCTGTGGACAATGTGCAGAGATTTGCCCAGAAAACGCTATTAGAATGAGCGAAGAGTACGAGTTAGCAGACTTTGACCGTTCCAAAATGCTTCACGAGTACAAAAAGGATTCTTAAACGAACAACTGTAAGGTCTTGACATTAATTAGCCCATGCCTTCCTACCACTCAATATTTATTTATTACTTGGTAAGAAAGGTCTGATCGGCGTTTAGCTGATGAATATCAGGGGGACTCTTGCGATTATAGTTGGTTTAATGCAGAGCGTTATAGCTGCTTTGATATTCGTTTTTGCTTGCTGTCTCTATTTTAACTTTTTTGGTGTTGAAGGAAGGTTAAACGGGACAGTGGAATCCTTCCATTTTCATGTGTTAGTTCTTCTTGTTTTCGGGTTTTTCTCTGTTATAAGCGGGTTATTTCTTGTTTATGAATGGTTAGAGTCACGTTAGGAGGGCGTTATGTTTGTTGAAAACAAAAAGAAAATTGGGATTTTTCGATGCGTTAATGATGGGATTAAGCGGTGCTATAGGCTTTGAAATTTTTATCCTTCTGGACTATCCTTATTTCAACTTGGAACTTGGAGCTGGCATAGTGTTTGGGCTTCTTCTAGCAGGACTAGTAAACCTCTTGATCATGTTCAACTTCTGCGAACTCAGTACAGCCATGCCCGAAGTAGGCGGAGCATACACCTACATAAAAGCAGCCTACGCAGGCTTCATATCCTTCATCTTCGGATGTTTCCGATGGCTAGCCAGCATTTTCGGCGCAGCCTTAGCTGCAGTAGTTTTTACCCAGCAACTCTCATACGTTCTAAAAATCGCTCTGAATCTTCAAAGCTTTGATTTGACACAAGCACCGCTTATCGCCGTAATCGTGGTCATCGCCATGGCAGCATTAGGCGTGAAAGGAAAGAAAGGAGTAGGCGTCACCGTTGTGTTTGCTTTTATAGCAATATTCGCCATCTTCGTAGGCAGCGGATTATTCCACGGGTTAGCTCCCATAGAAGTCTTTCCAAAAAACTTGCCCATTGATATACCCAAAGTTTTCGCAGCTACTGTCTACATGTTTCCCATGTTTTTTGGAGTACGCTCTCTTGTAGCTGGAGCGGCGCAAATTAAGCATCCGGAGAGAAACATTCCAAAAGCATTACTCTTATCGTCGCTGTTGATAATTCCCCTTTACATCTGCGTTACCTACACAGCCGTGGGAATGGTTTCGTTAGAAGAAGCGCGGCTCATGCGCCAAGAAGCAGGTTGGCAAGTTCCCCTGCTGAACCTTGCGGCTCAAAGAATCTTCGGTTGGGCTGGAGGTGCCTTGATCGCTGTTGCTGGAATGGTTGCAAGTCTCTCTGCGTTAGGCACCTCTCTGACTGTTCAGGCAAGTATACTTCAAGGAATGAGTCGAGACGCATATCTGCCGAGGCTTCTACGCTCTGTTCATCAACGGTTTAGAACTCCATATGTCGCGATCATCGCTGGTTCACTTTTCGTAATGTTTCTAAGCGCTGTAGGAGCCGTAGAATTCCTTGGATACGCAGCGAGCTTCGGATCGCTTCTAGTTTTTGCTTTGGTTAACCTCTCTCTTTTGAAGCTTAGAAGGAAAAAGCCACATATGGAGAGACCGTTCAAAACTCCTCTGTATCCTTTCACACCCATAGCCGGCCTCATCATATCCATTGCACTTCTCCTGTTTCCCATGTTCTTCCTCGAAGCTGCAATCGCGTTGATGTCTTGTATCGGGTTGACAGTGCTGGTCTTGATGGCGTACTACTTCAGAATGATTGGACGTTATCGTATGCAGATAGCCATAGGAGGAGCAGGTTTGGGCATAGGTGTTTTCTTGTTATTGCTGACCTGTTTAGTTGAAGCACGGATCATGTCCCCCATTTTTCCATTTATACCTAGTTACATCATGCTTCTTATCAGCGCAATCTCCATCATAACAGGTATCTTAAACACTACTGCACGTGGTTAAAAGGAACGCAATAAGAGAGACTACATTTGTTAGAAACAAAAAGATTTGGCAGATGTCCGCTCAAATGGTAGGAAAACTTGTTTCACGTTAACATTTGACTGAAAGACTCATATTCCTTTTCGGAGAACCAGCCTTCCTCTTTAAGCATTTCCAATCCTTCTTTAATTGATTCACGCGATTTTTTTGTTTGCGTTGAGTTAGCTTTGGCACAAGCCTCACTCATTTCACGGTTAAACACGGCGTTTTGCTCCATTAGAAGAGGAAATTTGCTCAGAAGCGAAACTATTTTTTTCGAACGTGGCTGAAGCAACTGTTTGATTTTAGCCTTGCCTAATGCTCCCTTGAATTTTACTGAAAAACTTACATTGCTCACGATTGATAGTGGAAAATATACGTAACGCTTTCCTGATTCAGACTGATAGCATGCTAGGTAAAATGGCATGTAAATTAATACGTGTTTTCTCCGTTTTTGTGGAACTCCAAGCTTATCGAACTCGTCTATAGATTTTTCCCTCAGTTTCGCCAATTTGTCAATTTGCTCAATTATACTTGAAGTTAACTCTTCAAACTTTTCCATTTCTTCCTCGTATATCCTGATTTTGGCGTCCCGCGAAGATTCGATTTCTATCAAATCCTTCATAGCTTCTTTGGTTTTTGCTTCACGTTCCGACTTTAGTTCAAAAATTTTCAGGTTTTTCTCGTCTTTGACTTCTTTTATGTTTTTATCAAGCTTCTTCAGTTTAGTTTCTGTTTCGGAAAGCTGTTTTTTGAGTTTATTTTTCTCGTCTCTCCATCTGTGTTCCCCTACATCGTCTTTGTCGATTGCGCAGGTTTTGATTTCTGCTTCACAATGTTCAACCTCTTTAGTTAACTGTTCCTTTGTTTTCTCAAGTTTGATTTTTTCTTGTTGCAGACTGAAAAGTTCTTCTTCAGCTTTTTTTGAATATTCCGTAACTTCTTCATCGAATTTTTTGCGTATCTCGTCAACTTGTTCCTCGACGGAAGCTTTGCACTTTTCAATTTTTTTGCTGAGTTCTTGTTCGATTTTCCTTATTTTGTCACGAATCGTTTTCATAAAGTTCTCGGTTTTTGCGCTGAGAAGTTTCATGCTTGTGTAAAGAGTGTTAACTTCTT
>JAOZHM010000144.1 GCA_026014845.1 Candidatus Bathyarchaeota archaeon | reverse complement strand
TATTTTCTGGAGTAGTGTAGTTAAGCCCTTTTTTTGTCTTACGACTATAAATCTTCACGAAGGTTGTCAATCTAAGGTACCCTCTTAGATTTCTTTGTGATCTTCTGCTTAACTTTAGGCACTTTCAAGACTTTTTCGATTTCTTCAATTCTTAGAGCCAAGTCTTCAATTGTTGTGCTTATTTGGTTAAGCTGTGCTTTGATAGTTGTTAAATCTTTTTTAACACTAATTAGCTGTTGTTTTACAATACCTCCGAATCTCAGCGCCACGCTATACGTCTTCTTTGCCTTTGACATTCTTCTCCTCCTCCCCCTTTTTCTAATTGCACATATAAAGCTTGTTAATATGAACAAAACATAGATAATATATCGCTCCTTAATATGAACTCAGCGAGAATTTTTGGTTATCAACCGATTTTTGACAGGGCTCGCGATCAACCGAAGACTTGACAGAACCGTGCTGACGTTTGAGATGTTGAAAACCTAGGGGGTCTATCGTTTCTTGTTTGCGCGCAAAAATCGCCAAAGTTCGAGGTTGTTTTAGTGTATTTTGCTTCCTTCAGCGATGTCTTTTTCAGGTTTTAGACAGATAACGTTTCCTTTTTCATCTTCGGCAGCCAATATCATGCATTGAGATTCTACACCCATGAACCTTCTCCGCTGAAGATTCAATATAAAACCATACTTATTACCCGCCAAGTCCTCCGGCTTATACCATTGCGAAAGCCCAGCAACCGCTTGCCTCTTTTCAGTTCCAAAATCCACAATCATCCTTATGAGATTTCGCGAGCCGGGAATCTGATTTGCCTCTAAAACCTTTCCAACACGCATGTCTAATTTCTGAAACTCTTGGAACGAAATTTCCATTTCACAACACCATTTTCCAAATTCCATTAGTACAAACTATTAAGTTTTGTGCATTTTCCTTCTACGTTTTATTTCCTTAATAGTTTTTGCAACTCCTTCCCGGCCTCCGACACTTTTCGAATGAACGATTTCGAAAGCCTCCTTCGAAGTCAACCCACGCAGTTCCTCACCAACCGCTCTTCGTGTAAGATACGCCGCTGCATTCAAAACCTTACCGTTCAACCTCGAATCCATCAAATCCGACAAATGACAAATCAAAGCCTCAACACTGTGTGGTCTAATCGGGCCGTAATCTCCGTGATGAGCAGACACCACGTGAATCAATTCTAACGGAAAGCCCCTTCGAACAAGGTCAGAAGTTACAAGAGATAAGTGATCCAAGTAATCAGCTAAACGGGATGAGCCATAACTCCCATTTTCCTTCACAATGTACGTAGCGGGCTTAAAAATATCATGTAACAGAACACCGGCTATAACGAGGTCACGGTTGACTTTTCCGTGATAGATTTTCTCCACGGACTTGCACATTGCAATTGCTAGGTTAGCTGTTGAAACAACATGTTCAAGGTAGCCGCCAGGATAGCAATGATGATGGGATAGTCCTGCTGGCGAAACATCAAGGGGCAAACCTGAAAACTTTTTTCCATTTATTTCAAACGTTGGGTTCTCCAGCAATTCAATAACTTTTTTCCGAAGTTTCTTACTGCGAATCTTATCTGCTAATGCCTTAAGTTTAGGATGAAGCAATCTACATTTCCCTCCCTACTTGTTAACTGCTGAAGCGATATTGATCTTTCGTTTTTCTGCCGTTGCTATTTGATGAGCCTTCAAGATTGGTTCGGGAATACGACTGTGACATATACAGTGCCTAACGATTTTAACTGCCGTCTCCAACGAAACCATGTGCCCGACGCTAACGTAAACACGTTTACATCCACGTTTCGTCCTAACTACTGCACCGATAACTTCGTCTTCATGTTTAAGCAATGCAACATCCTTTTCACTTACTGCATCTTCAACCTCACCAAACAGCCTGCCTTTGGCAACACCTATCGTTGGTTTCCCTATCACAAGTCCCAAATGGCTTGCAAATCCACATCGATAGGGATGTGCAAAACCATGGCCATCAACAAGAAAGACGTCAGGCTGCAAATGCAGCTTTTTAATGCATAGGACTGTTGGCGGGGTCTCTCTAAAGGAAAGCAATGTTGAAACATATGGAAAACGAGCTTTGCAAACAGCAGTTTTTGATTCCACCAGTTCTAGAGAGGCATAATCCAAAACCGCCACGGCGCCAACAGCCAAGTCTTTCACGTAAGCGACATCAACACCGGCAACAAAACGGATTTTCTCTGGCAATATGTCCTCAGGTACAATCTGCTTAGATAATCTTAACTGCGTTTTATGTGCCTTTTCAATGGAAAAGTTAGGCTTTAACTTCGCAGCACCCATTCTTTTCTACTCATTCGCTCTTCTCACAGCTTGTCCTTCTTTTTTGCCATTTTCTCAAAACGCTTCAAATATTTTTCCAGCGAGCTTCTCCGCAGTTCTTGTGTTACGTCTCCTCGCGTAGTTTCGATAATCCTTCTTGCAATGTCGCATTTTCTTCTAAGTCCAGGAACAAGCATGTAAGCCTCATCCATACCCATAAGTTCCGTGTATATTTCATCCATTATTTGCAAGCATTTTTCAGCCTTTTCTACATTTGCCTGACGCAAAGCGTCTAGTGCCAAGCGTCTGCACTCTCCTATAACATCGGCTAGTCCCAGCACGTAATCAACCGAAGGCACGTTGATCTCCTCCGGTGTTATGAATTTTGATTCTTCGATTAGGTTTAGAAATATGTTTGCTTCAGAGTATTCTTGGCGTGCAGCGTTAAACAAGCCGCTGTAAATGATCTCTGGATATTTGGTTGAGGCGTCATTAAGCATCGAAATGAGTTCCTTTGCTTTTTTGATAAGCTTTTTTGCTTCATTAAATCTTTTCTGATGAATGAGGAGTATTGCCTGCTTAGAAAGGCTTGTTGCCTTTCGCATGTCTTTTTGGGCTTTTTCCCGCACTCTGTCTTTTTCTTTTAGTTCCTTTCTTATTTTGTTCAAAAGAGTTTTCAAAGAGAGCATGAGCTTAACATCCTATTAGACTAGAAGTAGACTTGCAAGTATTTTATAGTATTGTTTAACAAATTGACCAAAAATGGAAGATCGTCTTCCGTTTGTAAAAGACTGGTTTTCTAAAAAACTGAGTCAACTATAAGCAAGACGGCTTTTTTGTTGGCGTTCTTACTCAGTCTCTTCTTCTACTGGCGGTGGTACCCACTTGTCTACGAGCAGCTTTTTTGCGCCGCCAGGTTTGAACCCCACGTTAACGAATATGGAGTCCGCGCCTTTGAATGGGAACATGCTGTCTTCAGCTAAGCTCTTCGGTAGGTAGATCAAGTATTTGCCGTCTTTCCTTCTGAACAAGCGTCCTCTTCCTTCGCTGACCACTTTGGCAACACCTAGCTTAATTTGAGGTTTAAAGCCTCGGACTGAAATTTCAGCGAAAGGGTTATTTAACCTTTGTTATGATCTGAGGCAAGTAATTCGAATCCGAAGTTGAATTTGAATCTATAAACTGAATCATTTTCAAACTAAACTCAATTATTAGCAAATCTGATGGACTTTTCAAGTCTGCTCAGTAACACAACTCGGCTCTCTTCTGATTCATCAATCATGTTGTAGCCTGTCTCTTTTCCTAACTGCATTGCGAAATCACGTATTTCTCTGTGGCTCGGCATGTTCTCGTAGTTCAACCGTAATCTAGAAAATCCAACATGTACGTAGGCTTTTGGCTCAATATATGTCGAATTAGCCTTTTCAATTAGTCTAGCGTAGGCTTTAGCATTTTTCATGTTGATTTTACGTACAGATGTTATTCGAATGACTGTTGGACATTTGAAGCTGGGCAAAAGTTCCAGTGTTTCGTTAAGTTTTTCCCATGCTTTCGGGATCTGTGGGCGGCAAACCTGTTTATGTGTTTCTTTGTCTGGGGCACAGACTGAAATGTAGAGTTGTGTAGGTTCCTGGCTTAGTTTCGCTAGGGCTGAAGGTACTGTTCCGTTAGATACTAGAAACGTGGTGAATCCTCTTTTATGGTATGCTTGGATCAGTTCTCCTATTGGCTTGTAGAGTGTGGGTTCGCCTGTTAGGCTTATGGCTACATGTTTGGGCTTTAAGGCTTCTTTGAGTTTTTTCTGGTTTGTTTTTTGGTTTCCTTTGTATCCGCTTAATATCTTAAGTTGCGCCTTGATGCTTCCTTCACCAATTTCTTCCGGGGAATCCCATTTTGGCATTTTCGTTTCGTTCCATGTTATTCCCAAGTCGCCGCTCTGGGCTCTCCAACAAAATAGGCATTGCTGTGTACAGTAAAAAAGAGCTGGTGTCATTTGTATGCATTGATGGGTTTTTATTCCGTAGAACTTCTGTTTGTAGCATGGTCTGTCATGAATTAATGTTTCGTAGAGCCATCTACACCTTTTAACAGCTGAGTGTTTGCCTACAAGGTGGTATTTTTGCTTCTTCAATGCTTGTATAAGTGAAGGCGGAACCAGAGTCTCCAAGATGTCACTTTCCCAAGTTATACTTGCTTTTCGAAACATAAGATAGTGAACTGTTTTATAAAAACACGCTTCACTTTTCAAAGTTATTCATACAATTTCAAATAATTGATTTCAGGAATATGCATTCGGATAGTGAAGTTTGAGGGTTTTTCTTATTTCCGTGCATAGGTGACATTTGTTAATGTACTGTTCCTCTTGGAATTGATAGTCACGTGCTTCAGGAAGTTTCAACAGTCGTGTGGGTCCTTCTTCCACCAAAATTCTGGTGATTGGATTTCTTCGCCAGTCGTATTCGGTTATTAAGCGTTTCAGTGGTACGCGTTTTGCATTTCCGATCGGCAAGCTCCAGCATATGTCTGCTGAACCTGAGGGTTCGATGGTGATGCTTTCTGGATTTGTTAGCGTATTACCTTCCAATGGCTCTTCTTCGCAAGGTCCGTACAACGAGGTAGGCGTCAAGTATTGACGCAGGTTTTGTATTGAGCGTCCTGCTGGTACGATTTTGAACGTGTTGGTGTCTATTCCTATGGGCTGGAGTGTCTTTAGTATTTGAGCGGTTTTCTTGTCGTATTTGTTTGTGGCGTTTATGGATTCGATTAGGGCAACGTTCCACTTGATATCTTCTATGCCTGCTTTGAGTGAAGCCAATGCTGCGTTTATGGGATATTCGAGTGGCATAAATTGAAGGTGGAATGCGTCCGCACTTATGTTAATGGTGTTGAGACCTGCAGTTTTCAACTTTATCGCTAGTTTTTCAGCGGTTGCCTTGTTTTTGCCCCAGGCTCCGTTTGTTATCATGTCGATCTTTGGTATCCTGAACTGGCTGGCTTTCTTGAATATGGCTATTGCACGTTTTGGATAGAGCATTGGTTCTCCGCCGAATATCATGAATGATTCTAGGTTCGAGACTGCTGTTGCCTCGGCTAGGTAGTTGTGTGCATCTTTGACCTGCATGACCCCTTTTCTTAAGGGAGAAGCGTCGGCTTGACAGTGAATGCACTGGGAATTACATTTTCTGGTCAGTGTAAACTCTAGGCGTTTAAGGTTCATTTCAGTCTATAATTAGAACAAAATAATGTAATAAACTGTCGTCTGGAATGGAGTGTGCTGGATTTATCTCGCTTCTATTGCTTAACTTCTA
>JAOZHM010000143.1 GCA_026014845.1 Candidatus Bathyarchaeota archaeon | reverse complement strand
GTCGAAACTGTGGATATCGCTTCTCTGAACCTAAGGTAAAGGTCAACGTCTCTATTCAAAGCCTCAAAAGTCTTAACTCTGAATCGGATTTTCTTGATCTTGATTTCACTAAGCGAAACTTCCCCATTAAGGAACGCTGTGATTCTCTTTCTTTCCAAAGGCGTGAAGATGTAACTTCTCATGCTTCATCAAAAGGGACTATTACAGAGAAAGTATTAAATACTTTTGGGGACTATAATAGAGAACGTCAAGTATGCGATTCAGAAAGAAGGTCGAAAAACTTGATCGCAACAGAACAGAAACAAACTGTTGCGGGAAATCTCCAAAAAGCAGAAGCTAAAGGCAAAATCGTAGAATTTGCATGGAAACTTAAAAAGCGTGGATTAGCAGACGAAACAATAACAGCAAGGACATATAGGCTAAACATTCTAACTGAGAAAGGTGCGGACTTGCTGAATCCCGACAGTGTAGAAACAGTGTTGGCAACTGAAAAGTTGACACCTTCCAGCAAACGGGAGTTTGTAGCTGCATATCGAAGCTTTACTAAAACGTTCAATATTCCTTGGATACCTATCAAAGTTAGATATGAACCTAAGCAACCTTTCATTCCACTTGAATCCGAACTGGATCAGTTAATAGCTGCTTTTAGCAAACGCACTGCAACATTCCTTCAAGCACTAAAAGATACAGGTGCAAGAGCTGGAGAGCTATGTAAACTTAAATGGACAGACGTAAACGACCAGAACAAGACGATAAGCATCAACAATCCGGAAAAAGGCTCTAAATCCAGAACCGTTAAAGTTTCAGCTAAAACAATAGCCATGATAAAAGCCGTTTCCAAAAAGCATGGTGAATACATTTTCATCCCGAGAAGACAAGCCATATATGATTCATTTGCACGTAAAAGAAACCGATTAGCAGTTAAACTTCAGAATCCAAGGCTTAAACAAATCCACTTCCACACTTTCAGACATTGGAAAGCAACAACAGAATACCACAAAACAAAAGACATTCTCTACGTTAAACACTTATTGGGACACAAAAGGTTAGAGAACACGGAAATCTACATGCATTTAATAAACTTTGAAAACGACGAGTTCCACTCAGCAACCGCAAAAAACATAGAGGAAGCAAAACAATTGATAGAAAACGGCTTTGAGTACGTATGCGATATAGAAAGTATAAAACTATTCAGAAAACGGAAGTGAAAAACCATGTTATTTACGGAAAAACCATGCTTCTTAAGTAATAGAACTCATAATTTCTAATAGTTATCATAAAATTAGGATGTTGGAGGTGTCGTGGAACTCGGAAAAGTTTTGGTTGCATGTGGATGGCCATATGTAAACTATGTTCCCCATCTGGGTACGTTAGTGCAGGTTTTGTCAGCTGATGTTGTAGCAAGATATTATCGATTAAAAGGCGAAGATGTTGTCATGGTAAGCGGTTCAGATGAGCATGGGACACCGATAGAAGTTGAAGCTGTCAGACTAGGTATTTCACCTAAACAATTGACTGATAAAAACCACGCGAAAGTCGTTGAATTGTTGAAGAAATGGGGTTTTTCGTTTAACAATTACACTAGAACAGAGAATCCAGTGCATAAAGAGTTTGTACAAAATCACCTGACGAAAATTTACAATAATGGATACATTTTTGTTCAAGAAACAGAGATGCCCTACTGCAAAAAGTGTGGTCGCTTTCTGCCAGATAGATTTGTTGAAGGAAAATGTCCTTACTGCAGTCATGAACATGCCCGCGGAGACCAATGCAATGCTTGTGGAAGACTGTTGGAACCAACATTTCTTATAGAGCCTTACTGCGTAATTTGCAAAAGCAAACCAGCAATCAAAAGGACTAAGCATTGGTATTTTGACCTGTCAAAATTTTCTGAAAAACTCAGAGATTACATCAGTAGCAATAAGCAGTTGGCAAGCAATACGAGAAACTTTAGCTTAAGCTTTATTAAGGAAGGATTGAAGCCGAGGGCGGTTACAAGAGATGTGGAGTGGGGAATTCCAGCACCTTTTCCAGAAGCCGAGAATAAGACAATTTATGTTTGGATTGAAGCTGTCCTAGGCTATGTTTCAGCAACAATTGAATATTTCAAAAATTGCGGAGAACCGGAAAAATGGAAAGAATACTGGTTTAACAAAGATGCCAAAACCTTGTTTTTCATTGGAAAGGACAACATTCCATTTCACACCATTATTTTTCCGGCTTTGCTGTTAGGTTCCCATGAAAGCTACAGTTTGCCGTGGAATGTCTCGGCAACCGAGTTTCTCCAGTTTAAAGGAGAAGCTTTTTCGAAAAGCCGTAGAATCGGCGTATTTATAGACGAAGCATTAGAACTCTTTCCAGCAGATTATTGGCGTTACTTCCTAGCGGCAACGAGACCTGAAACGAAGGACACAAACTTTTCTTGGAAACTGTTCATTGAGAAAGTTAATGCAGACTTGAACGACACGCTTGGTAACTTTATTCACAGAACATTGAAATTTATAAACAGTCAATTCGACAGCGAAGTTCCGGAGCCAAGCTGTTTAAGTGAGGATGATGAGCGTGTCCTTAAAACTCTTGAGGAGAGAGTGGAAACAATAGCCAACGAAATTGAAGATTGTAGGTTGCAGTCTGCAGCGAACGATGTAATAAGTATAAGCCGCATGGGAAACCAATACTTGAATGAAAAGGAACCTTGGAATGTTATCAAGAAAGATAGAGATGAAGCAGCAAATACGATTTACGTAGCGGCGCAAATTGTTAAAACCCTAGCGTTAGTTTCAGCGCCTTTCATTCCATTTGCAGCGGAAGAACTCTGGAGAATTCTGAACTTGCCTGGCAACGTTCATGAACAAGAATGGGATGAAGCACTAAAACCGTTACCACCAAGTCATAAAATAGGCGAGGCTAGTCCTTTGTTCCGGAAAATAGAAGCTAGTAGCGAAAAACTGGTTGAAAAATTGGAGAAAGTAAGAGAAAAAATGTCTAAGGTTGACTAAGCCTGTGGAATTTTGACGCTTAAAATAGACATTCACGTCCACACTACTTATTCTCATGATGCTTTAATTACACCGAAAGACCTAATTTTTTACGCTAAAAAACGTGGGTTAGACGGAGTTGCCATAACAGATCATGACAGAATTGACGGAGCGTTGAAGATAGCCAAAGAAACAGACTTCTTAATAGTTCCTGGAATAGAGATTTCAAGTTTAAACGGACACATCATCGGGCTCAACGTTAACGAGTTGGTTCCACCTAAACTAGGTGTTGACGAAACTTTGGACAGAATACATGAGGCTGGGGGCATAGCTATAGCCTGTCATCCTATAACGTTTTTTAAGGAGAGCTTGAAAGGGCACATTAGTTCACGGTTTGATGCGATAGAAGTGATAAACTCCGCGTCGTTTCCTTTTAATTACAGTGTAAGGCGTAGTGAAGAAATTGCTTCAAGGCTTGGAATTGCGCGTGTTGCTGGAAGTGACGCTCATTATGGACCGGAGATAGGTTACGCATACACGCTTGTGAATGCTGAATCTACAGTTGATGAAGTTGTTAATGCAGTAAGGAAGGGTTTATGCTCGCCTTATGGCAGAGCCATACCCTTGACAATGAGGTTTAAGAAGGAACTTCTGCTTCTTAAAAGAAAGTTTGGCTAGAGAGAAGGTTACTGGAAGTTTTCCATTTGATATAGGTTGAGCTTCACAAAACAGTGGAGACATCTCCCGCCACTTCCCCATTTTTCGCTTCTGAAGGCTTTCAAAGCGTTTGTTG
>JAOZHM010000142.1 GCA_026014845.1 Candidatus Bathyarchaeota archaeon | reverse complement strand
GGAGGCAACACCAGTCGTCATATTTAAAGGCTTAAAAGATATTCTTGAATTCTCAGAAAAATGTGCTATAGACGAACTACGCATTTCAAGCGAGGAAGACTTGTTCAAGAACACATTGTGATTACAAAAACTCTAGAAACGGATTGCTCCGTTTCTCTTTCGCAATTGTTGTTATTGGTCCATGCCCGGGATAAACGACAAGGTGATTCGGCAAGTTTGCCAGCTTTCTTAGGGAGCGGGACATCTCACTTTTTGAGCTTTCTGGAAAATCTGTTCTTCCAATAGAGCCAGCAAACAAAGTGTCACCTGTGAAAACCTCTTTTTCTCCTAGAAGCGATACACTTCCTCGACTGTGACCAGGAGTGTGAATAACTTTCAGAGTGATTTTTCCGAACTTCACCATGTCTCCATTATGCAACAGCATATCTGCTGGTGGTGAGAAAATCTCAAAGCCAAAGAGCTCTGCAATCTTGTTACTCGTTTTTCCGACCATGTGAGCATCATATTCGTGTATCAAAATAGGTGTGTGAAATCTTTTCGTTACAACTCCATTGCCGCAAGTGTGATCTGGATGACCGTGAGTGTTCACAATCAATTTTAGCATTAGAGCGTTTGAATCAATGAACTCGAAGGCTCTTTCAACTTCGACTTCATCAAAACCAGGGTCAATTATGATTGACTCCTTTGTTTGTTCGCAACCCACGACGTAACAGTTTGTCAAGAACCTGCCAACTATAAACATCTGCACTATCATGAACATCAACCGTTGGAATGCCCCTTTGAAATTAATAAACTGTTTGTTCTGGCTGACTGATTCAATAGTCACCGAAACCGATAAATTTCTTGAAAAGAAATATTATATGGGGATTGGAGAATGGTTGAATGGTCATGCATTGCCCATTGAAAAACTTCTGTCTGGAGGAAGAAAGACAACTGGTTATGCCTAGGCAGAGCCTCTGCAAGTGCTCTACAATGGCCTAAGAGAGTTCACAGTCTTATCCGTTATTCACCTTTACGACTGAGCTAATGCGAATGAAGACGGCGTTGTGCAACACCCATTTTCCAAGACCCAGCTTTTTAGGTCGCACAAGAAGCAAAATATTTTCGTATCTCTTTTGCAACATTCGCACGACGTTTGACGTGCCGTCAGGACTTGAATCATCAACAACTAGAATGCAAGCATTTAATCTCAAACTTTCAATTTCATCAATTGATTTTTCGATGTTTACTGCTTCACAGTATGTTGGCAAGATTATTCCAACGTCAGAATTTACATAAGTTCCCTTCAACAACCATTTTCAGGGATTTCCATCCTTTTCGTATAGTGTTGAAAAGTTTTTGGACCTCTCAGCGATTTCGCGGTGTGTGTTCTAGCTTGTTGGATCGAGTTTTCCTTAGACGATTATTAAAAAGTTTTTAGGGGTTCAGAATCCGAACAAAAACAACGTCAACTCCAATAACCTTTTTTACTTCTAAATTCTCTAATACAACAACCTAAGCAAAAGGACAAGAGAAACAATGGACGAAGAGAAACAACCACTCAATCGCTACACTCAGCCAGTCGATTTCGAAAAACTAACCTCGATAGTCTCTGCAGAATTCCAACTAGAAGAATGCCTGATAGAAAAGATGGTTCCCACATACTACCTAAAACAGCCGCAAGAAACAAAACAAGCCTTTCTAAAACTACTAAAAAACCTGAAAACAATGAATCTGATAGCGTTTCTGCGAAGAAAGAACGGAAGAACAGTTTTGAAAATTGTTCCGAAACCTCCTACAAAACCAAGCAACGTTATGGTAAATTGGATATTGTTTTTTGCAACTATTGGAACTACCTTCCTTACAGGTTACATGCTATCCGGAGACTTGACTAATCCTCTCATTGGCGGTGCAACGTTTACAATAGCGATAATGGCAATACTTGGTACGCATGAAATGGGTCACAAATTAACTGCAGACAAAAAGGGGATAGAAGCCACCCCTCCATACTTTATTCCTGGACCACCACCCATATTTGGCATACTCGGGATAGGAACTTTTGGTGCAGTTATAATGCAAAAGTCTCTTCCACCTAACAAGGATGCTCTGTTTGATGTGGGTGCAAGCGGACCAATTGTTGGGTTTATTCTAGCTGTGATAGTAAGTATTGTGGGACTTTTATATTCTCCGATTTATCCTCCTCCAATACCAGAAGGTGGACTCCCAGCTCCCTTAATCTTCCATCTCTTCCTTAGTTTTGTTGTGAAGCTTCCATCAGATTACTACATTTTGTTGCATCCAGTTGCTTTCGCAGGATGGGTAGGTATGATTATCACTATGCTTAACTTGTTGCCT
>JAOZHM010000018.1 GCA_026014845.1 Candidatus Bathyarchaeota archaeon | reverse complement strand
TTTGTTGAAATTTATCGCACACACATAAGGTACTACCAGTGTTCGCGATGCACTCGCAGCTCGTCATACTGCGTACGCGGTTCTTTCTCTTCCGCTGGATGGCCAATAGAGATCAGATTGAGAGGAACAATGTTCTCCGGAATGTTCAGCACTTTCCTTATTGGGTTGACGCGTTCTCCTCGGGGATGAACGCCTAGCCAGACCGCTCCGAGACCCAGCGCAGTTGCCGCCAAGAGGAGGTTCTCTGTAGCCGCGGAGCAATCCTGCACCCAATAGCTGGACGAGATGGTTTTATCACCGCAAACTACTATACAGAGGGGCGCTTCCAGAAGCATCTTACCATAGGGATGAGCCCTGGCCAGATTATCTAGTATCTCCCGGTCGGTTACTACGATGAAGTGCCAAGGCTTGCGGTTTGAGGCTGACGGAGCCGACATGGCAGCTTCCAGCATCGTCCTGACATCCTTCTCACTAACAAGTTCCGCTGTGTATTTGCGTATACTCCGCCGAGCAAAGATTACTCTAATCAGTTCCTTTGCCATCGACCACTCCTCATTGACTGTAGACAGGAATCATAGCTAGAAAAGGATAGCGGTTAATGTTTATTTCTTACGTTTACGTTTATTCTTTTTGAACTCTATAGTGAACTTAGTGTAGTTAGTGAAGACAAACCGGAATCAATGCCTGGCACATTTCAAAACAGGGAAAACCCAACTTACTACTATAGCGTGCACATCCTTAAATCTGAGATCTGACAATTTCAACTCAATGAACCAGAAAAGAAAGCCTGGAAGGCCACGAGAATGGGTCTTAAACGATGAAATCATCGAAATGCATAGGCTATCGACTGAACTGAGAACACAAAATCCTGAGGCACACTGGTCTAGTATTAAAGGCATGTTGAAAGCCCGACTGGAACAACTGGGAAGGAAAGACCTTCTATTGAAATTAGACAAGCTCTGTGGCTTAATGAGACAGGCCATTCCGTTACCTCCACGATGCATCTGTGGGAGTATGGTCTATTCTTACACTTATAGGAAGGTGGAAAATGAACGTGAGCATTATTGGGAAGTCTTTGCTAGGTGCATGAATCCGAACTGTCGCTATATGAGAAGATACTTGCCATCGGCAAGCCACATATGGTCACGGCTCAAATCTGCCGCTAAAGAACTTGAAAAGACGCCAACTTTCTATCAGATGGACGGTCAGAAAGTGGAAGGGGAGAAATGATAATTGTGTACTGTATTAATGAGAAAGCACGTGCTGATTCTGTAGATTTGTTTTGTGAAGAGCATTATTGGATTCAAATCATAACTTTCATTTCAGGCTGTATCTGTTGGTGAATGAAGCGATTCTGAGAGAGCTACCCAATAGCGAGCAATCAATTCTACATGAAGCCAGCATGTTTTGAGCTAGTGTCTTGCTGAAACCTTTTCAAATCAACTTTGTTGACAAAGGCTGATTCTTCGCAACTAGTCCTGATGAAAAGGAGTCGAAGAAAAACAATTGGAAATGGAGGATGAAAATTTGAAAGAAAAAGTTTTTGCAATAGTTTTTAGAATGCTTCCTGAAAGATGGAATTGTCATGCAGATATTACAGGACCAATACCTCTAGAACCCGATGATAAAGTGGATATGAGAGACATAGGACTAATAGCCAGACACTTTGGAGAAACATATCCATAACAAAATAGTCAAAATTCAAATCTCTTGTTCACCGACTTGTACCAGGCATTGCTGGTATAGAGCTACATATTGCTTTTTCTTCTGCAGATTATGACTGCTAGTAGTGTTGCTTACATGAATCTGCATTCAAGATATTACTTCTGAAAGTGTCTCGTAGAGGTGAGTTATATCTAGTAAGAAATAGGGGAGTTCAGTTTGATGTTTCTTTGTGGACACGCGCGCTCATTTGGGGTCCTACTCCCTCCAAAAAGCCCGTAGTCTAGTATGGACTACCACCCCAGTGGAGATATCTCCCGCAAAACCCATTTTTTCTACCCGTGATCGGGGTCCGCGCTTTCAGGCGTTGAAGCTAGGCGCGCCCGATACTTGCTTGTTTACTCTTCTACTCTTCTTACCAGTTTAAACGAGAGCAGAGTGATTGCCATGACTGCGCATGATACAATTATTTCCATGATTGCTCTGCCACTAGTTATAGATCCAAAGGTCGGCTCTTCGTATTGTCTGCTTATCATTTGCCATGCCGTGGGGATCAGAGAGAAACCGAGCACCAAGGCTATTATTATTCCAGATAGAATTGCGTGTAACAGTTTGGTTTGCATGTTTATCTTCCTACTGTTTGTAGTTTTTAATGGCTATAGTTCTATTCTTTAGAACACTGGTCAAACAGGTTTCAGCCTCCACTGCCTCCACGTTTCGTATCCTGTGATGACAAGTCCACTCACCCCAAAGACTAAAGCGAAGACGCCTTGAAGGGATAATGAACTGGCATATCCAACCATAAACACGATGAGAAGAGTGAAGAAAAAGGTTGTGTAGAACATGTATCGCGGGATCATCAGATGGCTGATCCTTACAAAGGAGCTCATCACCTCCAAGCTAACTGTTTTCTTCAGTTCGTAGTCTCCCCTGACATTTTTCTTAACAAGATCCATGTCCATAAGCTTCTCAAGATGATACGCTGCCACGCTCGGACTTGAAAAACCCAGACTTCTCTGAAGACGCCTGATAGTAGTTGGTTTCCCGCTTCTCAGAAGATGCCAGTAAACCCGAAGCGTCGTACCCTTCAGCTTTGACCTAACATCCTCCATTAATAGCCCTCAGAATAATCTACAATTGGTTGGCTTATAGGTTTCGGGCACTCCAGCGCACGTATTGCTTACATGTTCTAATTTTAGAACATTTGTTCTATTGCATAGAACTAAATTCCTCTTTGATCTTCTTCTTGTTTGGTGATGAAATTGAGAAAGAAACTGCTAGTTGTGGCAATGATGATAGCCATCTCCCTTCCTTTGGTAGCTTACGCTTGGATTGAAATAGACAAGGGCGTGTGGACTGAAAAGAACCAGGAAGCACCTTCAGATGTGACTAAGTTCGAGGCTGTTGTCAATGGTATGAGGAGCGTGGATGTCTTCGTGTGCGTCAACATAAGTGACGGCTTGACTGAGAAAGAAGCTGAATTGATAGCGGGGACAACTTTCATCCAGGTTAAGGGAGAATATGTTTGGCGTCGACTTGATACTCTAACCTTTGATGATACTCAGATAAGGGCACAATATGCTTGGGGCTATGATGAAACCGACTTGGGACATATATATGACATGACTGCAGATCTCACAACACTTCAGATAACAGTTGATCACTGCTTCTGATAGTTGTCATACGATGATAACTCAGCGTGCGCGGAGATAAACAACCTCGCGGAATTTAAGACGGGATCTTGGAAGAACTGTAAGTGCACAAGCGGACTGAGGTATTCCTTTTTCCATCACGCCTCTTCTTGTCTTTGGTACAAAAAGTCAATTCAAATGACGCCAAATGTGCAATGCCGGGCGAGGTGGGATTTGAACCCCATACCAAGTGGAGATATCACCCAATCTCCTATTTTTTTTATCTGTATCTCATTGAAAAGTTGGAGTTCAGCGCGCGCTACCGGACTCCAATTGTCTGTAGTTAAAACGAGCGTGATTGGAACGTTAGACTCATTTTCAATGT
>JAOZHM010000017.1 GCA_026014845.1 Candidatus Bathyarchaeota archaeon | reverse complement strand
GGGACGTGCCATAAAGGCTTTCATTGGCCTGAGGGTGCAGCCAGCAAAACTCAGAGAAATTGTCGATCATCTTTCAAAGCATCCAGACATCCAAGTATTGTATAGAACAAGCGGAGACACAGACATTTTTGCAGAAGTTATCTTCGAAAAAATGGAAGACCTCAACAAGTTTCTTGAAGAAGAGTTAAACCTTGAGGGGATCCTAGGAACCACCGTTACAATCGTGATAGGACCCTATAAAAGGTGTCCATGGACAGGACTCTAGAGTAACCCCCTGCCCCTTTCCTTTTTCGCTATGAACACATTCATGTTTGGAATCTTTGACGGGTGTCTCTCAAATGGAACAGCAAACATCCCCTCAAAATAGCCTTGCAAATAAGGTATTGGAAGTGGACAAAACTCTACCTTTATCTCGCTTCGAAATTTGGAAAATTTTCCCCAACCCATAACTTCAAGGTCTCTTAGCACAACTGGCCAGTTCTGTGGATCTGTAAAATCTACATCCCGGAAAAAGGGATTTGTAAGTTTTCTTTTGAGTGCACTGGCTTTTGCAGCATTAAAGATTTCCCGGTTTGATAGTCCATGGAATAGGTCGGCAAGCATTGAGTTTTCCATGAGGAGAACTCTGCCTCCTCCCATTCGGTAAACGTAGGGAAGCCAATCGTGCACTGCAAGTCTTTTATAAAATTCCATGGCTGTGCTTAAGGCTTCTTCTTTGCTTTTTATGAAGCGGGATTTCTCAAGAAAAGTTAGATAGTTATGGAGGTCATCAGAGATTTTTATCACTACTTCTTTCAACGCATCTTCCTCACATGGCTTTGAATGCAAGAGTTCTGAACTGAAACTTATAGGTTATTCTCTTTCTACGAGCGAGCGATCGCCTAGTACCCCTCAATTTCGCCTTTACGGGTAGAATCTTCTTATTGTTCTTGGGAAAGGTATAGAATCGATTATGTTTTCTAGGTCAAGCATCCAAGTGAGCAGTCTTTCTAAGCCCAGTCCGAAACCTACATGTGGAACTGTTCCGTAACGCCTCAAATCAATGTACCATCTGTAATCCTCTTCTCTTAGACCAAGCTCACTAATCCTTTTGAGCAGTTCTTCTTTACTGTCTTCTCTTGCGCCACCTGTTGATATTTCACCTATTCTTGGAACAAGCATATCAGTCGACATCACAAGGTCTGGATTATCTCTGTGAGACTTGCAGTAGAACGCTTTAATCTGCCTCGGATAAGCATAAACAAAGAATGGGCCGCCAAACTCTTCTGCCAAAGCCTTCTCATCTTCAAAGCCAAAGTCCTCGCCCCACTTAATCTTGAAACCTTTCGCGTTCAGTTTTTCTATGGCTTCTGTATAGGTGATCCTCGGAAAAGGAGTCTTAACAGCCTTCAACTTCGAAATGTCTGCACCTAGGCTTTCTATCTCCTTTTTGCAGTTTTTGGCTGTCCTTTGACAGATGTAACTCATAAGGTCTTCTTCTACGCGCATTAAATCATCCATGTCAGCAAAAGCCCATTCGGGTTCGATATGCCAATACTCGGTTAGGTGCCTTATAGTTCGACTTTTTTCAGCCCTAAAAGATGGAGCAACACAATAAACTTTTTCCAAGGAGTAAATTAAAGCCTCAAGATATAGTTGGGCGCTCTGCGTTAAGTAAAGTTGTTTATCGAAATATTTTAAGCCGAAGAGGGTCGATCCTCCTTCGCAAGCACTTGAAATAAACATTGGTGGTGAAACTTCAATGAAGTCTTCCTTTCTGAAGAAATCGTGAGTAAACCGTAAGACTTCGCTTCGCACTTTCATTATCAGATTCATTCTTCGGCTTCGAAGCCACAAATGACGGTTATCTCGCAGAAACTCCTCACTCTCTTTACCCTTACCTTTGGTTATTGGGAAAGTTTCCGCCAAACCAATTACAGAAAGTTTTTCGATAGCGATTTCGTAGCCGCCTGGCGCACGTTTATCCTGTTTTACAATACCTTCAAGTACAACAGAAGACTCTATTGTTACTTTCTCAGCTTGACTCCACGAAGGATTATCTCTTTTGACAGTGCATTGAATAACGCCTGAAGCATCGCGGATTATCAAGAAAATTGTTTGTTTGCTTTCTCTTTTACGGTAAATCCATCCTCTGATGGTTGCAGATTTTCCTTCCTTTTTTCCGTCTAGAACAGTTTGAATAGCCACGACAGGCATAAGCATCATCTTCCATAATTTAACTTACAAACCTAAATATTTACCCATTAAAAAAGAGGCGGCCTGACTCATGAATACAACGAAACGTCAGTATGACGGTGGACAGACAATCGTTATCCGGCGTGGTGATGTTGAGCGTGTTGAGGCTTATGCTCGAGATCATCGCGACTTGAGATTATTTAATGATTAGGCTTCCAATGAAGATAGGGTTACGGACACATGAGATTGCAACTCTCACCGTTGAAGATATAAACTTTGAAGACCGCAGCGTCAGAGTGTT
>JAOZHM010000141.1 GCA_026014845.1 Candidatus Bathyarchaeota archaeon | reverse complement strand
CCCGCGAGATTCGAGTCCGTAATCGCAGTGGCTGCCACGGACAAGAGCGATAAAAGGGCGAGCTTTTCGAGTACTGGCAACGCAGTGGAATTGGCAGCACCAGGGGTGAATATTAACTCCACCTTGCCGGGGGATGAATATTCTGGCGAGAAGTGGAGTGGCACTTCCATGGCCTCTCCCCACGTGGCTGGTACCGCAGCCTTGGTCATCGCCGCTGGCATATCAGATGTCCGGATACAATTGCAGACTACCGCTGATGATTTAGGTGAAGTAGGATGGGATAGCAAGTATGGATATGGCTTGGTTGATGCTGATGAAGCTGCTTCGGAACCCGTTGACGTACATGACGTCGCCGTCACAGCCATTTCAGCTCCGTCGTGGGTGCTCCAGGGTGACATGGTGAATGTGGACGTGGATGTGGCCAATGAGGGCACGTTTGAGGAGGAATTTGATGTGGTGCTCACCGAGAGCCCGGATGGATTTACTGATACGAAGACGATAACCTTAGCGGCGGGAGCTTCGACAACTGTTAACTTTTCGTGGCAGACATCTGAATCAACTATTTTTGGTAACCATACACTGACGGTCACTGCCGACCTAATCACGGACGAAGATACAGCGGACAATTCCAAATCCACCATCGTAACGGTCGTGGAAGCTGTGGCCAACATCATGTATGTGGAAAGCATTACATTCCTCTCTAAGGTTGCTGGACCGAATAAGTTCCTCTATACTACTGTCAAAGTGGTAGATGGAGGCGGTAGCGCACTTGAAGGGGTTAGAGTTGAGATGACCCTTGACTGGGACAAAGAGAGCGACGGAACAATTGACGAATCTTGGTATTTCGCTGGTGACACCGCTTCTGATGGAACAGTAAAATTTACCCAAAAAAAAGCACCAAGTGGAAATTATATAGCCACAGTAACTAATCTTATTTTTACTACAAACTATACGTGGGATACAGACGAAGGGAAAGAATCAGCAAGTTGCAAACTCCAAGATGATGGTACAGTTATTGAATTACAATAATAATTAGAATTTGACTTGTTTTAGCTTAATGGATCTATCTTTAAAGATATTGAGGGTAGTTTTTTGTTGAGTATAAGAGTCAAAAATAAAAAGTTACAGGCAGGGGTTGGGGAGATTAAAAGAAGCTCCAGCTTCTGCCTTTTTAATTTTACTTTTCCTAAAGAGAAAGTGGTGATGAATTATGAAAATAATTATATTGGTTATTATTGCTGTATTAGTATTCTTAAGTTTAGGGTTATGGCTGATAGCTTATGGAACAACATCGGAGGAAAGAAATATGAACTACGGTATGTCTATGACAACTGATAAGATGAGCTACTCTGTTGATGAGCCTATCAAGACGACACTTAAGGTTTTTAATTACACTCAAGAAGATGTTGTTTTTCATTTTAATACTTCTCAAAGATATGATTTTATAATTGAAGATGAGGAGGGGAATGAGATTTGGCGCTGGTCTAAGGATAGGATGTTTGCTATGGTATTAGGTGAAGAGACTTTAGGACCGACTAATCCAGAAATTATTTACACAGTAGAATATAAGGGTAAGCTTAGCTCGGGTTATTACAAAGTCACAGGGATTTTAGTTGCAAAAGACAGACCAATGTCAGGCAATGTCATTATCATAGTGAAATAAGATAAGTTATTTTTCGTTTCTTTTGGAGTCATTATGCCTGTTGATAGACTTTTTTTATTTTGTTATACTATGACAAAGAATAATTGTGAGGGTAATGAAAAATGTCTAATAAATATAAATTAATAATCACGGTTTTGGCGACATTTTTTCTAATTGTAATGTTTTTATTAGTATCTAACTTCCTGGTTACTGCAATAACTCATCTTGAATTAGCCAATGAGTATGCAGCTCAAAGTGAGAAATTTTTTGAAAAAGCCGTCTCTGAATATAATTTAGCCCTGGAAGAACCCGAAGCTGACAAGTTTGAGATTAACTTTCTTCTGGGCAAGCTTTATTACGGACACGGTAGGTTCAAAGAAGCCATTCAAACATTATTACCTCTCTATGAGAAAGAAAGAGAAAATTTTGCCCTGACTAAACTTTTAGTTTT
>JAOZHM010000140.1 GCA_026014845.1 Candidatus Bathyarchaeota archaeon | reverse complement strand
CCCCAAGAAACTTTTTCTTCAATCAATCCTTTCTCAGAAGCCTCCATCGCAAAACCAAGAACGTTGCCTAAGGAAATCGTGTCTAAGCCGAATTCGTCAGCAGCCCTATTCAAAGCGGCAACCCTTCTTAAATTGCCTAACCCAATGTTTGAACCCAGCATTGCTACGTTCTCATAATCAAGCTCTGATTCCCTTCTATAGGAATCCTTAATGACGTTACCACACGTCATGTTGCAATTGGGACATCCACGTTGAGAAACTTTCATTTTCTCCATGGAAAAACCGCCGATGGCATCTGCCTTTTCAAAAACGCCCTCACGATAGTTGTATGTTGGGAGAACACTGTTTTCTTGGCTCCACTCAACAGTCATCATCGTGCCCTGCTTCTTCCAAAAAGCGTAGGGAGGCTTGGTCAAAATCTCCCTGTACGCTTCTGCACCTAGGTTCTTCAGTTCTTTGGGATATGCAGCAGACAAATTACCAGAACCAATTATTACAATAGCCTTCAAATTCTTAGAACCCATAACCGCTCCTATTCCAGGCCTGCCGCCAGCCCGTCCTTCTTGGCAAACAATGTTGGCAAACTTCACAAGGTTTTCTCCAGCTTGACCTATAGTGAGAATCCCAGCCGTCGGTCCATAAACTTCCCTAAGCATGCTTTCCGTCTTAAAAGAGTTTAAACCCCACAAATCTCCAGCATCAAGAAAGTCGATTTGCTTGTCTTGAACAAGCAGAACAACCGGCTTCTCTGATTTCCCTTCAACAATTATAGCGTCGTAGCCAGCCTTACGCATCTGAACAGCAGCAAAGGTTCCAATGTTTCCATCTCCATAACTGCCAGTAAGTGGACTCTTAGCGGCAACAACAAGCTTGCCACTGCTGGGCAAAGCGAAATCTGTCAAAGGACCGGCAGCAAACACAAGCTTATTTTTAGGTGACAGCGGATCGGTTCCAGGCTCAAGTTCATCCCAGAGAATTTTAGCTGCAAAACCCCTCCCACCAAGGAAGTTTTTAGCAAGCTTTACATCATATTTTTTTGCAACCGCCTTCATTCTACTCAGATTAACTCGCAGAAACAGTCCATTCCAACCATACAATGCTTTCACCCTGTTAAATTGGATTGCATAATTTGTATTTTAGACTTAATAAATTAGCGCGCGCTGGGTTCATTGAGAGAACACTTATTTATCTCTAGGAATATGAAATACAACACACTTATGATGTGGAAGGGAATTGCATGCGAATAATAAGCGACGTCAGGGCAGTTTCGACTTTCATATTGATAATATTAATCTTGTGCTCCGCTGTTCTTGGAGCTCTTATATCCTACATGCTGGTCATGTCGAACTATTACAACATGCCAGAAAACACTACATTGTTAATAGTGGAAAATGTTGCATTCCCGATTTTGGATTTTACATATTTTAATGTAACCATTCTTAACCCCTCAAACTCAGCATCAGACGTAAATATAACGGCGATCCGCTTAAGTGTTGAAGGAACAGATGAGATACACGACGTTACGAAAACAGAGCCAGAGCCGCTCCCATTCTTGATCACAATAGGAACAAGGCTAACTTTCAAATGTAAAGAGAATTGGAGCAACTTTGCCGGAGAGACTGTAAGAATTGAACCCGTAACAGAAAATGCTTCAATAAGAAGTTGTTTGTATACTACACCAAAAGTGAAGTTGGTATTAATACCTAATTTTGATGTTTCTCAAAGTGTAGAATATTTCGACTTAACCATAGAAAACTCTGCGCAATCCATTGTAAACCTTACAATTTCAGAAATAAAGTTATTTGGTACATCAATAAACGAAAACGTTACTCCAGCGCTTCCATACGTTTTATCCACCAGCCAGAGACAAAAATTTCAGTGTAATTGGAATTGGGAAAGTCTGAGAGGACAAAACGTCACGATCACCGTGAAAACAGCTGAGGGATATGAAACAACCTACACTACAAGTAAACTATTGGGAGTAGCCCTCTACATACCAGAAGTCAGATTCGACTATACAGATGTAACCTACTTTAATCTTACCATCAGCAGCTCAGAAGATTCCACTACAACAGCAACAATAGATAGGATAAACTTAACTTTGCAGGATGGAACGCCAGTCAATATTAACGAGACTTTTCCCCCAATAGGAATACCATCTATCTTCAACTCAGTTCCACCGAACCAATCCAGAACTTTTAAATGCTTCTGGAATTGGAGCAAACATCGAAACG
Source organism: Candidatus Bathyarchaeota archaeon (assembly GCA_026014845.1). GTDB lineage: Archaea > Thermoproteota > Bathyarchaeia > Bathyarchaeales > Bathycorpusculaceae > SOJA01. The sequence continues at coordinate 1,639 of JAOZHM010000140.1, read as the reverse complement.
AAACGATTGCAATTAACGCTTATACCTTAGAAGGCTTTACAATACCCAGCAAAACCACGAATATACCTCCTACAGTTGTTTGGAATGTAACAGATGTACAGTTTGATTTAGATGACGTAAAGTATTTTTCAGTGAATGTAACGAACACGCCATGCTCTCTTCATGAAATAAACGTTACAAAGATACTGTTTGACGGAAATTTGACGATTACGAATCCGCCATTCGAAGTTTTGTCCAGCGGCGAACAGATAACGTTCAATTCCACGTTTGATTGGAAGAGATTTATAGGAGAAAACATCACGATCACAGTTCTAACACAAGATGGATTAAGCGTTTCCAAACTGATAACAATACCTCGTGTTGGATTAAAATTACTGGATAAACCCGCTATCAGTGAATTATTCTTTTCATACATCAACATTACAATTTCAAATTCAAACAATTCCCTTCAAAACGTGACAATCACTAAAATAATTTTCGAAACAGGGAATGAAACCTACGAAATCGACGGCACCTTAACATATCCAACACTGGCTCCAGACGGATATAGCTTTAAGACAGGTGAAAAAGTTACAATTGTTTGTCCATGGAACTGGGCTCTATATTTAGGTGAAAGCCTAAAAGTTACTATCTATACCGCTGAAGGATTTCAAGTATCAGAAATATGGTATCTTCCATTCACTCCATAACCTTTATTTTCCCTTCAATAATAAAACCTAAACTCTAGAAAAGGGAAGTTTGGTTAATATGAGAATTACCGAAAGGGTTCGATCCATAGAATATGCTATCCGCGATGTTGTTGTTTATGCGAAGGAACTGGCGAAAACTGGGAAAAAAATTTATTATTTAAACATAGGAGACCCTGTCGCATTTGATTTTGATACGCCACAGCATGTTAAGCAGGCTTTAGTGAGAGCTGTTGAAGAGGGAGCGAATAGTTATTCTTCTTCTGAGGGGTTGCCTGAGCTTAGGCAAGCCATAAGTGATAAGGAAATGAGGGTTAATAGTGTAGATGTTTCTGCTGACGATGTTATTGTTACTGCGGGGATTTCTGAGGGCATACAGATGGTTATGGCAGCACTTATCAATGTTGGCGATGAGATTCTTCTTCCTGGACCTACTTATCCGCCTTACATTGCATATGCCAAGTTCTTCGGTGGCAAACCAGTAACTTACGAGACGGTTGAGGAAAATGGTTGGCAACCAGACATCGACGATTTACGCAGAAAAATTTCAGAGAAAACGCGCGGGATTGTAATTATTAATCCGAACAATCCGTGCGGTGCATTATATGAAGAGAAAACTGTGAAAGAGATGATAAATCTAGCGGGTGAAAACAAAGTTCCGATTATTTCAGACGAAATTTACGATCAAATTGTGTATGATAAGGAGTTTATCAGCACAGCTCACTTGGCTAAAGACGTCCCAGTAATAGGGTTAAACGGCTTCTCAAAAGCATACTTAATGACTGGGTGGAGACTTGGTTACGTGTATTTTCACGAGCAAAACAACGAGCTAGGAGAGTTAAAGCAGTGCATCTTAAAGGAGGCGAGAATAAGGTTATGTGCAAACACGCCTGTTCAGAAAGCTGGGGCGACAGCACAAACCGGGCCTCAAGATCATATCAAGGAGATGATTG
>JAOZHM010000139.1 GCA_026014845.1 Candidatus Bathyarchaeota archaeon | reverse complement strand
GTCTTTGCTGGAGATGGAAGGCATACCCTTCGACGATGCGGGGCGGGTAGCCTGTGTGCAGTTTCATTATGAGAAGATAATGTCGGACAAACGCATCTTGCCGACGCGCTGACGCGTGCGGCTGATGCCTGGCGTTATCCAACCTTTAAATATCTGCTATAAAAGACAGGAATTTCAAGCCTAAAATCTTTACAGGTATTAGGTGTCAAAGCTTGAATAGTGAATTACCAGCGTCGTGACTTCCGGGACGCCCCTTAAATTATAAGTTTTTCTGATAGATGGAAGGAATCTTATAATTATAGGATGTCCCGCTTTTGACCCGCTGCGCTCTCTCGGCCGCGCAGTATTGACGCGCGCCGTTTAACTAAACGTTATTAATATTTCAGATATCTCCAACCTGTAAAAGATCCAGATTAAAGATTACTGCTATCTTCCGTTTTGACAACGGCTCAATTGGTTGTGATATCCAACTCTGAAAATTGAACTGTCAAGTGGTGTATTGATCCGCCTTGCGATTCTATCAAATCAAGTTCAGGTCGGGACAACTAAACCCTCCTGATCAAACGGAAACCCAGTCGGTTGCTGCGACGGTCCGGTGAGCTGAGGCTGCGTGATGCACACCGGCAATACCAGTCCTCGCTTCCCCAGTCGCCTCCCCGCAGCACCTTGGCTAAACCTGATGAAGGGCCTAAAGGAGCGTTTGAAGGACTTTGAGAATAATATTTTCTATCAAACCAGTCCTGACACCATTCATGGACGTTTCCATGCATGTCATAAAGTCCCCATGCATTCGGCTTTAATTGACCGACTGGATGGGTTTCACCTGCTGAATTTTTTCTGTACCAGGCGTATTGGCTTAATATATGAGCATCACTGCCAAAACCATAAGAGCTTTCTGAACCTGCTCTTGCCGCATATTCCCATTCAGCCTCAGTTGGAAGACGGTATTTATTTGCTTCTTCTTTAGTGTTCAGCTTTTGGATAAACGCTTGCACATCATTCCATGAAACCCTTTCCACCGGTCTTATGTCGTCCTTAAATTCACTTGGATTGTTATTCATCATCTCAGACCACTGCGCTTGAGTGACCTCATATTTACCCATAAAAAATGCTTTACTGATTTTAACCAAGTGTCGTGGGGTTTCATGATCCTCAGCTTGTTCAAGTTTTTTGTCTCCGCCCATTCTGAACGAACCCGACGGAATCAAAACAAGTTCCATACCTATACTTCTGATTGTTGTATCCGGCATTTTCACTGAATCATTCATGAAAATTGTTTTTCCTGAAATGCGTCTTTAGGATTTTAAACTGCGGCCTGCAAACATTATATTTACCCTATATGGCCAGTTTAATCAACACCATTCCCAGACAAGGTTTTAAAGTCGGCGACCCTTTTAGATATTGTGGAAACGAATTTCTAAGATAATGTTCTCAAGTTGCGCACCCTGAATTTGTGCGAAACGGCTAACTGATTGATTTAGAGTGAGAAAAGCGGGACGCCCCTCAAAATATAAGTTTCTATTTTATCAGTTGTGGTGTCAAAGCTTGAATTGTGAATTACTGCTTGGGAATTTGGGGAAGCCCCTCAGATCTACAGTTTCAATTGAGGTTTTTTTATGATTATGTGTGATTTATGCCAAGAAAGTCGAGAATAGATGCAAATTGTGTAAAAATATCGCCGGGTATTCATGTTCTAATCGTATTGAAGAAAGACCAGCGATCCGGAAAATTAATGGAAGGTATAGTGAAGGACGTTCTGACAAAGCCCCTTGCTCATCCTCATGGCATTAAAGTCCGCCTGGAAAGTGGTGAAGTCGGTCGCGTTAAGGAAATATTAGAATAGGGGGGTATTGGGGTCAATCATATGATTTGCTTGGATTAAAAAAAGCGATTTGTTTAGCCTGCTTTTGACGATATCTGTAATTTAAATTGATATTGATATAGGTAAGAAAGCACAGGTTTTGACAAGCCCGATTTTCGTGAGGTACTTCTCAAAATATCTGTAAATAGATGTTTCGGAATAATACATGTTAAGATTTCAGATATCTCCAACGTCTATCAAGGCGGGTTGATGTTGCGATCACTGCTATGATTCCGTGAATATCAATACTTCAAAATTCGTGTGATATAGTTTTTTTCAATAGGGCAAATCTTTTTTTCAAGGTCTGCCTCAAGCCAGAAACCACCTTAGGATTAATTGCCAAATCCTATACTTCTAAAAATTCCCTTGCTAATAAATAAGGGCAGTCCCTCATATTTTGGGGAATGCCCTTTTTCTGATTAAAACTGCAAGCTAAACAATAGTGACATTTGCTGCAGCAGGACCTTTTTGACCCTGCTCAATGTCAAAGGTAACACTGTCGCCTTCATCAAGAGACTTAAAACCGGTTGCATTGATTCCTGAATGATGAACAAATACATCCGGACCATCTTCCTGCTCAATGAAGCCATAGCCTTTGCTGCTATTAAACCATTTTACAATTCCATTAGTCATAGTGACACCCTCCTCTCAAAAAAATTCTCATAGTTCCAAACTTAAGGTTGCCGCTTTGACAAATGGATCTTTCCTTCAGAACGAAACCGGCCCGCCAATTAAGAACGGGCCTTTATTGATTGTTTCAATAATAAGATGTTCTTGAACAAAGTCAAGCTGATTATAAGATTATTTTTTGCTGAGGATTTTGGACAAGCAACTCATCTCTCTATCTTGTCTTGATTTCTTGGGGGTTTTCTATATATAAATAATCGATGTTGCGACTTCGGTACGAACCTTTAATTTTATGGAATAGAAGATACAGGCAAGAAGTCAAGCATCCCGTATTACAGATACGAAACACTTATCTCAACATCCTGATATCATCTAAATTTTACATATTGGCAAAGTATACCGAGTTTCTGCTATTTGAACTGCGGAGCGTTCGTTAAGTATGCCAATAGGTCAGAGAATATAGTAAAAAATGGGAAGTACTATTCACACAATACACCTTGGATTTGATCAAGCCTATATTATAAAAAATCAAGGTGCCATTATGATTGATAGTGGAGAGCCTAAAAAAGGGAAAGCATTTTTAAAAGGTTTGAGGTGAATTCAAATCCAAAGTGCACCACATAAATAAATGGCGGACATGACAGGCGATCTGGTAATGTGAGGAAGAACCACCAACCCCACAACCAGAAGGAGCCCATCATGTCC